>NZ_JBHXPI010000021.1:0-125496 GCF_042718575.1 Streptomyces sp. NPDC058579 | reverse complement strand
GGGTCCAATGGGACCCGGGGCGCCGCCTTTTGCGTTTCCGCCTACCTGGTTCTGGATTCTTGGTCGTGCGGCTGCCGCAGCCCCGCGATGAGGAGGGCGACGAGGCGGCGGGCGTCGTAGCGGGGGTCGCTCTCGGCGCCGATGCAGAGGTTGCCGATGCCGCGCATGAGTTGGTACGCGTCGAGGTGGAGGTCGGCGGGGATCTCGCCGGAGGCGACGGCGGCGTCGAGGAGCTGGGTGCACACCGGCACGAGCCGCTCGAGGAAGTAGGCGTGCAGGGCCTCGAAGCCGGGGCCGTCGCCCTGCATGGCGGCGGCCAGGCCGTGCTTGGTGACCAGGAAGTCCACGAACTGGTCGACCCACCGCGCCAGGGCGGCGTGGGGTGTCGGGCTGCCGGCCAGCAGGTCGGGGCCGGCTTCGGCGCAGGCGTCGACCTGGTGGCGGTAGACGGCGATGACGAGATCGGCGCGGGTGGGGAAGTGCCGGTAGATCGTGCCCATCCCGACGCCCGCGCGGGCCGCGATGTCGCGGACGGGCGCGTCGACGCCCGAGGCGACGAAGGCCGCGGCCGCCGCCTCCAGCAGGGTCTGCTGGTTGCGCTGGGCGTCCTTGCGCTTGGACCTGGCGCTGCTTCCCGGGGCTTGGGTCTGGCCCTGGCCGTTGTCGGTCACCGCGGCACTCCTTCCGTGGGTGGGTCTTGCGAAGCGGAACAGTGTTCCGTATCGTTAACGGAGCGACGTTCCGTTTCATTCATGGTACCGACTACGGAGGCACCTCCATGTCCGAAACATCGACGACCACGGTGGTATCGGCGAAGCCGGTGCTCTTGCCCGCATCGAGGGGCCGGGGCGAGGACCTCCAGGTCCGCGTGTCCGCCCCCGCGACGGGTCGAGACCTGCCGGTCGTCGTCCTCTCGCACGGCTTCGGCTCGTCGATGGACGGCTACGCACCGCTGGCGGATCACTGGGCGGCGCACGGCTTCGTGGTCGTCCAGCCGACGCACCTAGATTCCCGGACACTCGGCATCCCGGCCGAGGACCCCCGTACACCGCTGATCTGGCGCATCCGTGTCGAGGACCTCACGCGGGTGCTGGACGGCCTCGACGCGCTGGAGGCCGCCGTCCCGGGCCTGGCGGGACGCGTCGACCACGAGCGCGTGGCGGTGGCGGGCCACTCCTGGGGTGCTCAGACGGTGAGCACGCTCCTGGGCGCGCGCGTCCTCGACGCCGACGGCGTACCGGGGGAGGACTTGTCCGACCCCCGGGTCAAGGCGGGTGTGCTGCTCGCGGCGACGGGCCTGGGCGACGACCTGACCCCGTGGGCGGCGGAGCATTTCCCCTTCATGAGGCCGTCGTTCACCACCATGACCACGCCGGCCCTGGTCGTCGCCGGTGACAAGGACCAGTCCCACCTGTCCACCCGCGGACCGGACTGGTTCACCGACCCGTACACGTACAGCCCGGGGCCCAAGAGCCTGCTCACGCTGTTCGGTGCGGAGCACTCGCTCGGCGGCATATCCGGCTACGAGGTCGCCGAGACGACCGACGAGAACCCCGCGCGCGTGGCCCTGATCCAGCGGCTCACGACGGCCTACCTCCGGGGCGCCCTCAGCGGCGAGGACGCGGGGTGGAAGGCGGCGGTCACGGCGCTGGAGGAGGACCCCAGCGCGCTGGGGACCTTGCGGAGCAAGTAGCGGCAAGTTCCGCGACGCGAAAGGACACATGATGATCCTCGTCACCGGAGGACTCGGCTTCATCGGATCCCACACCGTGCGCGCCCTGCTCGACATGGGCGAGGAGTGCGTGGTGGTCCAGCGCCGAGCCCGCGAACTCCCGGCCGTTCTCGCGGACGCGCGGGTGGTGGTGGAACAGGCCGACGTCACCGACCTGGACGCCCTGCTCGCGATCGGCCGCCGCCACGCCATCACGGACATCGTGCACCTGGCGGGCTCGTACCCCTGGGCCCCGGCCCCCGAGGCCCCGGTCGAGGCGACGCGCACGGCACTCGGCGGGCTGCTGAACATCGTGCGGGCGGCGCAGGAGTGGGGCGTACGGCGGCTGGGCGTGGCCAGCACGATCGGGGTCTACTTCGGCGCGGAGGGCAGCGGACCCCTGCGTGAGGACGCCACGCTGTCGATGAGCGCGTCCGTCTCGATCCCGACCTTCAAGAAGGTCGGCGAACTGCTGGCCGGATACCTCGCGGACACCACGGGCATCGACATCGTCAACTACCGGATCTCCGGCACCTGGGGCCCGCTGGGCCATCCGGATCCGTTCTTCGCGGCACCCGCGCTCATCCACGCGGCGGCCCGCGGCACGGCCCTGGACCTCTCGCACATGATGGGCCCGGCCTTCGCCGAGGACGGCCTCGACCTCACCTACGTGAAGGACACCGGGCGGGCGATAGCTCTCCTCCAGCGCGCGGACCGCTTGAACCACCGCACGTACAACGTCGGTTCGGGCAAGTCCACGACCAATGCCCAACTCGCCGAGGCGATCAGAAGGACGGTCCCCGACGCCAAGGTGGACCTCCCCACGGGAGGCGCCGCGCCCCACCTGGTCCTCGACATCAGCCGCCTGACGGCAGACACCGGCTACCAGGCGGAGTACGACACCGAGCGCGCGGCCGGCGACTACATCGCGTGGCTACGCGCGGGCAACGAGAACTAGAACTGACCCGCGAAGTCGGCCCAGGCGGTGGGGGAGACGGAGAAGACGGGGCTGCCCTCGGCGAGCTTGGAGTCGCGGACGTGGATGGCGGCGGGGTGGGCGGCAACCTCGACGCAGTTACCGCCTTCGTCGCTGCTGTAGCTCGACTTACGCCAGTTGTACGCGACTTCGAGGCAGTTGCCGCCTTCACTCCCGCTGTAGCTGGACTTGAACCACGAAAGCTCTGCTGCGCTCATGTCTCTCCTGCCAGACGATCCAGCAGGCCCTTGGTTTCCTCTGGCGTGAGGGCCTGTGATCGCAGCATTCCATACTTCAGCTGAAGGATCGCGACCTCGTCCGGGTCATCGATGAGGAAGCTGACCCGCTGCCCTTCGACGTAGGCGAGGTGCTGATGTTCGGGCGTCTCCAGCAGCACCATGGGGCCCGCGAGCCCCGCGTGAGTGGTGCGATTCTTCGGAATCACCTGGATCGCGAGGAAGGCCAGGTCGGCCATGGCCCGCAGATGTCGAATCTGCTCGCGCAACACGTCCTTCCCGCCGATGGGCTTCTCAAGGATGGATTCGTCGAGGAGGAAGGTCATCATCGGAGGCCACGGCTGGCGCTCGAAGATGCGATGCCGGTCGATCCGGCCGAGCAGCCGCTCTTCGGCCTCCTGCTCGGTGATGGGCGGATAGAGGCAGTCGAAGACCGCTCGGGCGTACTCGGGCGTCTGGAGCAGGCCCGGCACGACCTGATTCTCGTACGAGTGAATGGACAGCGCCAGCGCCTCCAGGTCGATGAACTCCTGCGCGAACGCCGGATACCGCTCCCGCTGCGGCACCTTCCCCACCGCCGCCGTCAACGCTCCCTTCGTGCCGAGGAGTTCGTCCATCTCCTCCGCGAGCTTCAGGCGCAGCGGCCGGCGGCCCTGCTCGATCGAACCAAGCGTCTCCAGGCTGATGCACACCTGTGAGGCGAGTTCGGGCTGTGTCAGGCCCGTGTGTTGCCGGTAGAGGCCGACGAGCGCGCCGACGACCTCCCACGAAGGGACCTTCTTCTTCGACTTCTTTCCTGGCTGCATGGGCACTGCTTTCCCCGCCCTGTGCGTACGCGACGCCTTTCACTCCCGTACAAAGAATTTGTACGGGTTCCCTCCCTGGGGCGCATGAGGCGTGAGTCGCCATCGTGGCGTCATGACCGACCAACTCACCGTCCACCACCAGGCGTTCTTCCGTCGTGAGCGCCGATCTGTCCCGCTGGCACGCGCCTTCACGCGCACCGTTCTGGCCGAATGGGGCGTGGACGCCCGTGCGGATGACGTACTTCTGTGCGTGAGCGAGCTCG
This sequence comes from Streptomyces sp. NPDC058579, assembly GCF_042718575.1. NCBI lineage: Bacteria > Bacillati > Actinomycetota > Actinomycetes > Kitasatosporales > Streptomycetaceae > Streptomyces > Streptomyces sp. NPDC058579. The sequence goes on along the minus strand of NZ_JBHXPI010000021.1, from coordinate 121,504 downwards.
CCACCAACGCCCTTCTCCACGGCGTCCCACCCGGCCGTGGTTACGCCCTCCACCTCGCCCTCAACGACCCTGACCTCTCCACTCTCCGCATCGAGGTCCACGACAGCGGCGACGGCACTCCGGCCGTACGGGAGCCCGACCTCGGCGAGTCCGGGCGGGGGCTGCTCCTCGTCGCGGCGCTGGCCGACCGTTGGGGTGTGGGGGAGCGGAGCCCCGGCAAGGTCGTCTGGTGCGAGTGGGACGGACTACGGCGTGGGAAGGCCACGGGTCGTGGCGTCGACCTTTGCTCCCGCCAGCTTCGCCCCGGCGAGCTTCGCCCCGCGCAGGTCGGCGCCACGGAGGTCGGCGCTGCCGAAGTCCACGTACCGCAGGTCCGCGCCGCGCAGGTCGGCCCGGCGGAGGTCGGTCCCCGTCAGCGTGGCGGGGGTGTCGGACCAGTCGCTCGCGGTGCTCAGGTCCGCGTCCCGCAGGACGGCCCCGGCGAGGTTCGCGCGGGTCAGGTTCGTTCCGGCGAGCAACGCCCCGCGCAGGCTGACGCCACGGAGGTCCGCGCCGGTCAGGTTCGCTTCCGTGAGCTGGGCGCCGGTCAGGTCGGCGTTCCGCTCGCTGGCCGTGTTCTGGGCGTCCTTGCTCAGGATCGCGGCCCGGAGGTCGGCGAGGTTCAGGGAGGCGGCCGTGAAGTTCGAGCCGACGAGGGTCGCGTCCCTGAAGTTCGCCGAGTTGAGGATGGCTTGGGTCAGGTCGGACTCGACCACGCTCGCCTCTGCCAGATCGGCGTCCTCCAGGAACGCCCCGCGCAGGTCGAAGAGGGAGAGGTTCGCCCCGCGCAGGTCGGAGCCGGTCAGGTCCGCGTTGCGGAAGTTCCGTAGGGCCAGCTGGTCTTTGCCGAAGAGGGGCAGTGTGCCGGTCGAGACTCCGCGCAGGTCCACCTCGTGCAGGTCCGTGATGGGGAGGTCCTCCTCGCGGGTGCGGTTGGCGAGCACGGTGAGTACCGCGTTCACGTCGGCGGGCGGTGTGGGTGTCTCGTCCGGCCGTGCGGGTGGCTTGCGGGTGGCGGGTGCCCGGTCGCGGACGTACGCGGAGAGTACGGAGGTGACGGCGGGTTCGTCGCGCGGGGAGTCCTGCGCGATGCGGCCCAGCGCGTAGATGCCGCCCAGGCGCACATGCAGGGACGGCGCACCGAGGTTGTCGATCGCGGCGTTGAACCGGCCGGTGATCTGGCCCTGCTCGGAGATCCGGAGTTCCTTGCCGGCCTGACCCACCTGCAGCCAGGTGAACAGGACGGCGATCAGCGCGGCCAGTCCCGGCAGGGCCGAGACGGCCACGGTCCACCACGGCGCCCGCCCCGTACTCCGCCGGTCGCTTCCCGCCTGCGGCCCCCTGGCCGCGCGGCGGTGCGCGACCAGTCGGAGCCGCCTCAGATCAAGTTTCCTCCGCACCCGGTCATGGCACACCAACCCCAGGTGTCAGGGCGTTCCGCCACGCTGACGGAGCGTCCGCAGGGTGAACGCGGCGCCGGGGGACGCGTAATCGACCGGGCCGTCGAAGCGGGTCGAGGCGCGGGTCACCGCCTCCTCCGGGGTGAGGAACCGGCCGACGTGCGTGACGATCAGCCGGCCCGCCCCGGCCGCGCGGGCCGTGTCGCCGGTGTCCTCCGGTGTGTGGTGCACCTGCTCGCCCCCGGCCGGCGGCTGCGTGCTCTCCGCCTCGCACAGCAACGCGTCGCAGCCCTCGGCCAACTCCGTCAGGCTCGGGCACGGTGCGGTGTCGCCGGAGTACACCAGTGCCCCTCCCGCTCCCTCGACGCGGAGGGCGAACGCCGGGATGCCGTGCGCCACCGCCCGGCTGGTCAGCCGAAGCGAGCCGACGTCGGCCCGGTGTCCGTCGTACAACTCGGTCACGGCGAAGGCGGATTCGACCGGGCTGCGGTCGGCCGTGTTGGTGAGGAATCCGGCCAGCCGGTCGGCGATGCCCGGCGGGCCGTAGAGCGGGATCGGTGCAGACAGGCGGATGTCCGCGTACAGGAGGCCGTAGTACGCGGTGAGCAGGTCCGCGCTGTGGTCGGCGTGCAGGTGGGAGATCCAGATGGCGTCGAGTTCGTCCAGTCGTACGTGCCGCTGGAGCGGGCCGAGCGTGCCGGTGCCCGCGTCCACCCAGATCCGGGTGTCACCGGTTGACACCAGGTAGCCCGAGCACGGGTTGTAGACGCTCGGGTACGGCGTCGCGGAGCCGAGGACCGTCAGGCGCAGCTCATCAGTCATCCCGGGATCCTAGAACGCGTGATCCACAGCGCCACGGTGGTGACCGCGCGCTGGGCCGGGTGCGGTCGCTGTCGGACTTCTCGTGACCGGTATTTGGACGTTCTTCGTCGCGTCGGCGTCAGGTCTTCTCTCCGTCACCCGGCCTCACTACCGTCCCCCAGGTACCACCCAATGGCTCGATGACGAACCATTGGCCGTCGACTGGAGGTCGGTCTTGTCCCCCGAGAAGTCCCGGATGTCCCGCCGCAAGGTGCTCGCCCTGGGCGGAGGCGCGCTCGGCGCCGCGGCTGCCGGCTCGCTGCTCCCGCCGTCGCTCCAGGAGGCGATCGCCGCGGGGCCGCCGGCCGGGGGCATGTCGGCCGTGCGGCACGTGGTGATCCTCATGCAGGAGAACCGTTCCTTCGATCACTACTTCGGCACCCTCCGCGGGGTCCGCGGCTTCGGCGACCGCAACGCGATCGAACTGCCCTCCGGCAAGCCCGTCTTCGAGCAGCCCGCCGCCCTCGGACGGACCGTGCTGCCGTTCCCGATCCGGGGCGCCGCCGCGACGCAGGCGAAGGACCTCCAGTACATCGGCGACCTCGACCACTCCTGGAGCGGCGGCGCCAAGGCCTGGCACGAGGGCTGGATGGACGGCTGGGTCTCCGCCAAGACCGCCGCCACGATGGCGTACTACGACCGCCAGGACATCCCGCTCCACTACGAGCTCGCGGACACCTTCACCATCTGCGACGCCTACCACTCGTCCACCCACACCTCGACGAGCCCCAACCGCAACCACCTGTGGTCCGGCTGGACCGGCTACGAGGCCGACGGCAGCCGTGCCGTCACCAACGCCGCGTACGCCGAGGGCACCCACCCCGGCTACTCCTGGCCCACCTACGCCGAGCGCCTCGAAACGGCCGGGCGGAGCTGGAAGACGTACACGGAGTGGGAGAACTTCACCGACAACAACATCGAGTTCTTCACCTCCTTCAAGAAGATCGCCCGCAAGGCCCTCGCCCCGACCGGCGGGCACACCTTCATGGAGTCCTTCTACGCCGCCGTCCGCGATACAGAGGACGTGACCGAGCGGACTCGGCTGCTCGCCGCTCTGGAGGACGGTGTCGCCACGCTCGGCGCCGCCGAGCGCTCGCTCTTCGAGCGCGGGCTTCGCCGGGTCGAGACCGGGAAGCTCGCCGACGCCTTCCGCGCCGACGTCGCCGCGGGGACGCTGCCGGAGGTCTCGTACCTCGTGCCGTCCGCGATCGACTCCGAGCACCCCGGCTCCTCCTCGCCGATCGCCTCCGCCTCCCTCGTCTACAAGGTGCTCGACGCCCTCGGCGCGCACCCGGACGTCTGGCGCCACACCGTCGTGCTGATCAACTACGACGAGAACGACGGCTTCTTCGATCACGTGCCGCCGCCCGTCCCGCCCGCCGACAACACGGACGAGCGCTGGAAGGGCCTGCCCACCGGCCTCGGCATCCGCGTCCCGATGCTCGTTGTCTCGCCCTGGTCGCTCGGCGGCTACGTCTGCTCCGAGACCTTCGACCACACCTCGGTGATCCGCTTCCTGGAGAAGCTCACCGGCATCAAGGAGCCCAACATCACCCCGTGGCGGCGGGCCGCCGTCGGCGACCTGACCTCCGCCTTCGACTTCCGGCGCACCCACCGGCAGCCCGACGTGGCGGAGCCCGGACCGATCCCGCCGTTCTCCGGCCGCTGGCGGCCGCAGCCCCCGCTGGTCCAGACGATGCCGGTCCAGGAGCCGGGCAGCCGCCCCGCCCGGCCGCTGCCGTACCAGCCGGACGCCGAGGCGCGGGTCGGCGCCGGCGGGATCACCGTCGACCTCAAGAACTCCGGGAAGGGCTCCGCGCACTTCGCGCTGTACCCGTACGCCGGCGAGTTCACCGTCCCCCAGCACCGCGATGTAAGGGGCACGGCACAGTGGGCGGTACCCCTTACGCGTGATCATTACCGGTTCACGATCACCGGCCCGAACGGCTTCCGCCGCGAGTTCGAGGGCCCGGCGGCGGGCGGCGCCGAGCTCGCCTCGCACATCGACCACCATGACCGCGACCTGCATCTCACCGTACGGAACACGGGCTCCGCGCCGGTCTCCTTCACCGTCCGCCCGCTCGGCTACGTGGACCCCGAGGACCTCGGCGACCTGCGCGACTGGAGCCGTACGGTCACGGTGAAGCCCGGCCGCAGCCGTACCCTCGTGCACTCGGCCGCCGACGCGCACGGCTGGTACGACGTCGAGGTGACCGCCCCGGGCGGCTTCCGCCGACGGCTCATGGGACACATCGAGAACGGACGGGCCAGCGTCTCCGGCTGACACCCCTCGTACGCGGCGTCCGCGCGGGGCCCGGGTCCAAAGGCCCGAGCCTCCGCGCGGAGCTGTGAGTATCGACACGAATGGGGCATTTGATCTTATTGGGCTGCGACAGTGGCCTCATCTAGGTCATGTGTTCTTTTCGGGCTGTTCCCCGGCAAAGATCCACGAACCACCACCAGGGAGTACGTCCTTTGGCAGCCATCGCACGGTGGTGCATCAAGCACCGCCTCGTCGCCGTCCTGCTCTGGCTCGTCGCTCTCGGCGGCGCTGTCGCCGGAGCGTCGGTCGCCGGCTCCGCGTACTCCAACGACTACGAGGTCCCCGGCACCGAGTCCGGCCGCGCCACCGCCCTCCTCGAAAAGGGCTTCCCCGGCAGCGGCGGCGACGGCAACACCATCGTGTGGCACACCGACAAGGGCACCGTCCGGGCCGCCGGCGTCGAGCAGCGCATGACCGAGGCGCTCGACGAGGTCGCCGAACTCCCCGGCATCGCCTCCGTGGCCTCCCCGTACGGCCCCGGGCCCGCCGCCCAGGCACAGATCAGCGAGGACGGGCACACCGCCTACGCGGCCGTCACCTTCCACGAGCAGGCCGACGACATCCCGAAGTCCCAGGCCCAGGCCCTCGTCGACACCGCCCGCTCCGCCGGGGGCGAGAACCTGCAGGTCGAGCTCGGCGGCAGCGCCGTCGCCCTCACCGAGGCCTCCGGCGGCCATGTCGCCGAGGCCGTCGGCGTCGCCGTCGCGGCCGTCGTGCTCTTCCTCGCCTTCGGCTCGCTCGCCGCCTCCGCGCTCCCCATCGCCACCGCGCTCGTCAGCGTCGGCATCGCGTACTCCGGGATCGCGCTCCTCGGCCATGTGATGACCGTGGCCGACTTCGCCCCGATGCTGGGCATGCTCGTCGGCCTCGGCGTCGGCATCGACTACGCGCTCTTCATCGTCACGCGCCACCGCAAGGGCCTCAAACGCGGGCTCTCGGTCGCCGAATCCGCGGAGATCGCCGTCGCGACCACGGGCCGTGCCGTCGTCTTCGCCGGGGCGACCGTCTGCATCGCGCTGCTCGGCATGCTGATCCTGCGCCTCAGCTTCCTCAACGGCGTCGCCATCGCCGCCTCGCTGACCGTCGTCCTCACGGTCGCCGCGTCCGTCACCCTGCTGCCCGCACTGCTCTCCCTGATCGGCATGTGGGCGCTCTCGCGCCGCGAGCGGCGGCAGCTGGCCGAGCACGGGCCGCAGCCCGAGCTGCCGACCGGCTTCGCCGCCCGCTGGTCCGCCTTCGTGGAGCGCCACCCCAAGCTGCTCGGCGTGGTCGCCGTCGCCGTCATGGCCGTCCTCGCCCTGCCGACCTTCTCTCTCCACCTCGGCACCTCCGACCAGGGCAACGGCCCGGCCACCTCGACCACCCGACAGGCCTACGACCTGCTCGCCGACGGCTTCGGGCCCGGCGTCAACGGGCCGCTCACCCTCGTCGCCCAGATCGACGGCGCCGACGACCGCGTCGCGCTCGGCGAGCTGCCGGCCGCGCTCGCGAACACCAAGGGCGTCGAGTCGGTCTCCCCCGTCACGTACAACAGCGCCGGTGACACCGCCGTCCTGACCGTCGTACCGGACTCCTCGCCGCAGTCGAAGGCCACCAGCGAGCTGGTCGACCGGCTGCGCACGGACGTCCTGCCCACGGCCGAGCGCGGCACGTCGCTCGACGTGCACGTGGGCGGCGTGACCGCCTCGTACGACGACTTCGCCGAGATCATCGTCGGCAAGCTGCCGCTCTTCGTGGGCGTCGTCATCGCGCTCGGCTGTCTGCTGCTCCTGGTCGCCTTCCGCTCGATCGGCATCCCGCTGAAGGCCGCGCTGATGAACGTGGCGGCCGTCGCCTCGGCCTTCGGGGTCGTCGTCGCGATCTTCCAGTGGGGCTGGGGGAGCGAGCTGCTCGGGCTCGGCAGCGCGGGCCCGATCGAGCCCTTCCTACCGGTGATCATGGTGTCCGTGCTCTTCGGGCTCTCCATGGACTACCAGGTCTTCCTGGTCAGCCGGATGTACGAGGAGTGGCTGGAGACCGGCGACAACCGGCGGGCGGTCCGGGTCGGGCTCGCCGAGACCAGCCGTGTGATCAACTCGGCGGCGGTCATCATGATCTCCGTCTTCCTCGCCTTCGTGCTCTCCGGCGACCGGGTCGTCGCGATGTTCGGCATCGCCCTCGCGGCGGCCGTCGCCCTGGACGCCTTCGTCCTGCGGACCCTGCTCGTACCGGCCCTCATGCACATGCTCGGCGGCGCCAACTGGTGGCTGCCGCGCTGGCTCGACCGCCGCATGCCCCGCATCAGCATCGAGCCGCCCGAGAGCAGGGCCGCCGCCGACGCGCGGGACGCGGAGGTGGCGGGTGCCACGATCCCCGCGCAGCGTGTGACGGTGGACGCGGTGGACGAGAAGGCGTCTTAAGACACTTCTCATACGCGGCACCTAGCGTGCGGCGTATGACTATCAAGACGGAGAAGACGACCACCGAGCCCGCGGAGACCACCGAGGCCGACGAGACGGCTGAGAAGGCTGAGACGGCTGAGCCTGAGCTGGTCGAGGACGAGCTCGACGAGGACCTCGACGACGACAGCGAGGAGATTCCCGTCGCCCCCGCCGGTGACGGGATCGGCGCGGGCGCCGCCGCCGTCGTCTCCGCCGGGCTCGGGCTCGCCGCCCTCACCGGCACCTGGGTGGGCAAGGTCAGCAGCGAGCGCGAGACGCTCATCGGCCAGATCAAGGCCCAGGGCGGCACCGCCGCCCAGCAGATCAACGAGATCTACGCCGACGCCTGGCACGCCACCGCCCTCGTCAACGGGGTCTTCGCCTTCCTCGGCCTCATCGTCGCCGTACTCGTCCTCACCCGCCCCCGGCGGCCCGCGTGGGTCGGTGCGGTGGCCGTCGCCGGCGCGGTCCTGGGCGGCATCGGCATGTTCCTGTCGGCGGGGATGTACTTCGACCTGTTCCTGAGTCTCCCGACCGCGCCGACCGCGCCCTAAGGCACCCCCTAGGGCCGGCCTAAGGACCCCCGTACCCCGAACATGCGGCACTCGCCCGATGTGGCCGCACCCCCTGGGCGACGAGAGTAGAGGCATCGCAAGGAGCGATACCGACACCAGGGGAGAACGAGATGTTCGCGTACGAACTGAACCGCCTGCACCACGCCGAGCTCGTCCGTGAGGCCGCCGCCCAGCGCCTGACCCGTCAGGCCGTCACGGCGCGGCGGGCCGCGAAGGCCGCCGCCGCCCGATCCGGCGACCAAGAATCCGAGGGGCGGGTGGGAGAGGCGCGGGACCGTTTCGCCCGGGCCGCGTGACCCCTTGTGGGTGCCAACCCGGACGGCTGTGCGATGCTCGGCGCCGTGGAGACCAGGTCAGTCAGTCCCGTGTTCGTCGGCAGGGCCGGTGAGATAGCCGCCCTGACCGACGCCCTCGTCCGCGCCACCGACGGCGAGCCCCAGGCGCTGCTCGTCGGCGGCGAGGCGGGCGTCGGCAAGACACGGCTCATCGAGGAGTTCGTGGCGGCGGCCTGCGAGCGGGGCGCGTACGTCGCCGTCGGAGGCTGTGTCGAGGTCGGCGCGGACGGGCTGCCGTTCGCGCCCTTCTCCACGGCCCTGCGCTCGCTCAGCCGCCGCCTCCCGGACGAACTGGCCGCCGCGGCCGCCGGGCAGGAGGGCGAACTCGCCCGGCTCCTGCCCGAGCTGGGCGACGTCGGCAGCCACGAGCCGTCCCACGAGGACTCCACCGCGCGCCTCTTCGAGCTGACCGTACGGCTCCTGGAGCGCCTGGCCGACGACCGGACGATCGTGCTCGTCCTGGAGGACCTGCACTGGGCCGACGCGTCCACCCGGCACCTCCTCTCGTACCTCCTGCGCACGCTGCGCCGGGGCCGGATCGTGGTCGTCGCCACCTACCGCTCCGACGACATCCACCGCCGCCACCCGATGCGCCCCCTGCTGGCCGAACTCGACCGGCTGCGGACCATCCGCCGCATCGAACTCGCCCGCTTCACCCGCGCCGAGGTGCGCCGCCAGCTCACCGGCATCCTGGCCGCCGAACCGGACGCCGGACTCGTCGACGAGGTCTTCGACCGCTCCGACGGCAACGCCTTCTTCGTCGAGGAGCTCGTCGTCTCCCACGAGGCCGGCTGCGCCGTCGGCTCCCTCAGCGACTCCCTGCGCGACCTGCTGCTCGTCCGCGTCGAGACGCTGCCCGAGGACGCCCAGCGGGTCGCCCGGACCGTCGCCGAGGGCGGCTCCACCGTCGAGTACGCGCTGCTCGCCGCCGTCGCACGGCTCTCCGAGGACGACCTGATCGAGGCGCTCAGGGCCGCCGTCGGCGCCAACATCCTGCTCGCCGTCCCCGACGGCGACGGCTACCGCTTCCGGCACTCCCTGGTCCGCGAGGCCGTCAGCGACGACCTGCTGCCCGGCGAACGCTCCCGGCTCAACCGGCGCTACGCCGAGGCGCTGGAGGCCGACCCCACCCTCGTCCGCGCCGACGAGCGCGTGACCAGGGTCGCCACGTACTGGTACCACGCCCACGACCCCGCCAAGGCGCTGCCCGCCGTGCTCCGCGCCTCCGTGGAGACCCGCAAGCGCTATGCCCACGCCGAGCAATTGAGCCTCCTCGAACGGGCCATGGAGCTGTGGGACGAGGTCCCCGCCGAGGTCCGCGACTCGCTGCGGCCCATCGACTACGTCGAGGCCTACCCCGCGTGCGGCTGCGACCCGGCGACCACCCCACTGCGCTACCTCGACCTCCTCGCCGAGGCCGCCATCGCCGCCCGCTTCTCCGGGGAACGCGAACGCGCCCTGAAGATCGGCAAGATGGCGCTGCGGCTCCTCGAAGAGGAGGGCGAGGACCGCGACCCGCTGCGGAGCGCCTGGTTCTGGACCGAGCGCTCCCGCATCATGTCGAGCCTCGGACGGTCCGACGGCTGGGCCGAGATCGCCACCGCCCAGAATCTCGTCAAGGGGCTGTCGCCGTCCGCCGTCCACGCCGTCGTGCTCACCGTGGCAGCAGGCTGGGGCATGCTCCACCGGCCCGGTCCCGAGAGCCTCGCCGCCGCCGAACGTGCCGTCGAATACGCCCGGTTGGTCAAGGCCGAGGCCATCGAACTCGGCGCCCGGGGCACCCTCGGCACGCTGCAGGTCGCGGCCGGCTCCCTGGAGGAAGGGCTCGCCTCGATGCACGAGGTGCGCGACCGCACCCTCGCCCTCGGCCTCTATCACGAGTGTTCCCGCACCCACGTCAACCTCTCGTCCAGCCTGGAGAGCCTCGGCCGCTCCCGTGAGGCCCTCGACATCACCGAGGACGGCCTCCGCCTCGCCGGAGCCCATGGCCTCCTCGACAGCCAGGGCTGGATCCGCGCCAACCAGGCCGAGTCGCAGTTCTCCCTCGGCCTCTGGGACGAGACCCAGCGCAACGGCGAGTGGCTGGAGCGCGCCGGACGGAGTTCCAAGCCGCGCGGCTCCGCCGCCCTCCGGCTGGCCCAGCTCGCCGTCGCCCGAGGTGAACTGACCGTGGCCGCCACCCAGTTGGCCAATGCCGCCGAGCACTTCGGCAAGGCCGACCCGATGCCGCAGTACACGATCCCGATGCAGTACGTGGCCGTGAGCATCGCCGCCGGAAGCGGGCGGATCCACGAGGCCCGGGCCGAACTCGCCGCCGCCGCGGAGACCGGGTTCCCGCCCGGCACCCACCGCGACGCCTGGCCGCTCCTCCTTGCCGCCGCCACCGCCGAGGCCGACGCCCGGGGGCTGCCCGCCGCCGAGGAGGGCCGGGCGGAGTCACTCGCCCTGCTCCGGCGCACCGCCCGGCAGATGGCGACCGCGGCGCCCGTCTGGGAGGCGTACGCCGGCCACACCTCGGCCGAGCTGGACCGCGCCGAGGGCCGCCACCCGGTCGATCGCTGGACCGAGACCGTCGCCGCCTACGAGGCCCTGGAGCGCCCCTACGTCCTGGCCCTCGCCCGGCACCGCCTCGCCGACGCCCTCCTGGCCGAGGGTGGCCGGCGCGAGGAGGCCGCCGCGCTGCTCCGCGAGGCCCACGCCACGGCCGTCCGCCTCGGCGCCCAGCCGCTCCGCGAGGACGTCGAGCTCCTGGCCGCCCGCGCCCGCCTCCCGCTGACCGCCCCGGACCGCGCCCCGGAACCGGGGCCGGGCGACGACGCCTTCGGCCTGACCCCCCGGGAGCAGGACGTCCTGCGGCTGGTCGCCGCCGGCCGCACCAACCGCCAGATCGCCGAGGAACTCTTCATCTCACCGAAGACCGCGAGCGTCCACGTCTCCAACATCCTCGCCAAGCTCGGCGTCTCCAGCCGGGGCGAGGCCGCCGCCCTGGCCCACCGCCTCCGCCTCCTGGAACCGACGCACTAGGCCGGACGCTCCCGCCCTAGGGAGTCTCGTCGTCGCCGTCCCCGCCGCTGCCGTCGCCGTCGCCGTCGCCGTCCCCGTCCTCGTCGCGGACGGTCACCGTCTGCGGCAGGCGTATCAGCACGGCGCCGGAGCTGAGGTCGATGGGCCCGCGCGCGGGGTCCGCGTCGCCCGGGTCCTCCCGGGTCTGCCCCAGCCGCTGCCGCTCGTCCTCGGTGTGCTGACGGCCGGGCGCGAACAGGTCTTCCATCATGTTGAACATTGTCTCCGCCTCCTATTTCACCTCCAACCGGAGGATCTTGTCGTCGCCGGGCCCGGGCGTGCCCCGGGTGTCCGTCTCGCTCGTCGTCAGCCACAGCCGACCGTCACCCGCCGCCAGGACCGTGCGCAGCCGGCCGTACTCCTCAACGAGGAACGCCTCGGGGTCCCCGGAGCGTTCCGCTCCGGACACCGGGATTCGCCAGAGGCGCTCGCCGCGCAGCCCAGCCATCCAGATCGCGCCATCGGTGTACGCGATGCCGCTCGGCGAGGCCTCGTCCGTTCTCCACTGGGCGACCGGGTCCACGAAGTCGGACACGTTCGCAACGCCCTCAACCTTGGGCCAGCCGTAGTTCTTCCCCGCCTCGATCAGGTTCAACTCGTCCCAGGTGTTCTGGCCGAACTCCGCCGCCCACAGCCGCCCGTCCCCGTCCCAGGCCAGGCCCTGCACATTGCGGTGGCCGATCGAATAGACCACCGAGCCCGGGAACGGATTGCCCGGCGCCGGCCTGCCCTCCGGCGTCATGCGCAGGATCTTGCCGCCCAGCGATTCCGGGTTCTGCGCGAGCCCCGTCTCCCCGCGCTCACCCGTCCCCGCGTACAGCATCCCGTCCGGGCCGAACGCGATCCGCCCGCCGTTGTGCACGTTCCCCTTCGGGATGCCCGCGAGGACCACCTCGGGCGCGCCGAGGCGGTCCCCGGCCCCGCCTCCGTACGGCATGCGGACGATGCGGTTGTCCGACTCCGCCGTGAAGTACGCGTACACCATGCCGTCCCGCACGGCGAGGCCCAGCAGCCCGCCCTCGCCGCCGGGAACCACCCCCGGCACCTCTCCGAGCGGCGTCTTTCTCCCGGTGTCCGCGTCGACCCGGGTGATCGTCCGCTCGTCGCGCGAGGCGACCAGCAGGTCACCGTCCGGCAGCGCGGCCACACCCCACGGCGACTCCAGGTCCTCGGTCAGCGTCCCGGCGACGCGCACGGAGCCAGGGGCGCCCCGCGACCCCGATTCCGAGGCGGACGAGGACGCGGACACGGTCGCGGAAGGGGAGGGAGGCGAGGCCCCTTCCCCGTCCTCGTCCGACGCGCACCCGGTCAGCAGCCCCAGAACGGCGGCGACTCCCACGGCCCCCATGGCCCCCACGGCACCCACATAAGCTCGGCCCACGGTCCCGATCCCTTCGAACGGCGATCACTACCCTTGATACACCGCTCGGCCCGATCAGGTTCCCACCCGCCGGATTCCCGCTCCCCGGATTCCTGATCCCCGGCGTCCCGCTCCCCGGCGGCGTTCCGCCCGCGCCCTCAGTCCCACGATCCGCGCGGCCGCGGCAGCCCCGCGATCTCGGCCAGGTCCCCGGCCGTCAGGGCCAGCTCCGCCGCCCGCGCGTTCTCCACCGCCCAGCGCTCCCGCTTGGCGCCCGGGATCGGCACCACGTGCGGCCCCTGCGCCAGCGCCCACGCCAGGGCGACCTGCGCCGGGGTGACGTCCTCCCCGTGCCGCGCCGCCACCCGCCGCAGCCCCGCCACCAGCGGCTGGTTCGCGGCCATCATCTCGGCCGTGAACCGCGGGTGCCGGGCCCGCGGGTCCTCCGGCTCGAAACCGCCGCCCGGGGTCAGCGTCCCGGTCAGGAACCCGTTCCCCAGCGGCATCGCGGCCAGAAACCCCACACCCCGTGCCTCGCACCAGGGCAGCAGCCGCGCCAGCGCCTCCCGCGACCACACCGACAGCTCGGCCTCCACCGCGCTGACCGGGAACACCTGCTGGACCCGCTCCAGCTGCCGGATCGTTCCCTCGAACACATCGGCCGCCGACCCGCGCCGAGTCGCCCGCGCCCCGACCGCGCAGAACCCGAGCGCCCGCACCTTGCCCGCGGACACCAGGTCAGCCATCGCGCCCCAGGTCTCCTCGATCGGGACCTCCGGGTCCGCCCGATGCAGCTGGTAGAGATCGATCACGTCCGTCTGCAGCCGCCGCAGCGAGGCGTGGCAGGCCCGGCGCACGTACCCGGGTCGCCCGTTGGCCACGATGTGCTGATCGCCCACCAGCAGGCCGCACTTCGTCGAGACGAACGCCTCCGCCCGGCGCTCCTTCAACGCCCGCCCCACCAGCAGCTCGTTGGTGAACGGTCCGTACATGTCGGCGGTGTCGAGCAGGCTCACCCCGGCGTCGAGCGCCGCGTGCACCGTGCGCAGCGACCGGTCCCCGCGCTGCTCCGAGCAGCTGTAGGCCCAGTTCATCGGCATACAGCCCAGGCCGACCGCGCCCACGTCGAGCGCCGCCGCCCCGATAGTCCTGCGCTCCACCTGCCGGTACCCCTCCCTGTGCCGTCCCCCAAAGTAACCAATGCCGGCCGGGATCCTTCGCATAGCCTCCCGGTCATGACACTCGATGAGACGACCCGTGACGTGTGGCTTCCGATTCCCGCGGACGAGATCGAAGGGCTTCCCGACCCGGGCGCGTCGGGGCTGAACTACCGCTTCTGGGACGGTGGTCCCGACTTTCCCGCCGACCCGGCGCGGTGCGCCTTCTACGTGGTGCCGTACATGAAGGGCACGGAGATCGCCGTCCGGCCGCTCGCCGAGATGAGCTCGGTCCGTGTCGTACAGACCCTGTCGGCCGGAACGGACCATGTGACGCCCGGGATCGGCTCGTTGGGTCCGGGCGTCGACCTGTGCAACGCCAGGGGCGTCCACGAGGCGAGCACCGCCGAACTCACCCTCGCCCTGATCCTCGCCTCGCTGCGCGGCATCCCCGGCTTCGTGCGCGGTCAGGACAAGGAGGAGTGGCGGGCCGGCTTCTACCCGGCGCTCGCCGACAAGTCCGTACTGATCGTGGGGTACGGATCCATCGGCGCCGCCATCGAGGACCGGCTCGCTCCGTTCGAGTGCGCGCGGGTGGTGCGCGTCGCGCGCTCCGCCCGCACCACGGAGCGCGGTCCCGTGCACCCCCTGGCGGAGCTTCCGGCCCTGTTGCCGCAGGCCGACGTGGTCGTGCTGTCCACTCCGCTCACGCCCGACACCCGGCATCTCGTCGACGCGGGCTTCCTCGCCAGGATGAAGGACGACGCCCTTCTGGTGAACGTCGCCCGAGGTCCGGTGGTGGACACCGCCGCGCTGCTCAAGGAGGTCGAGTCGGGCCGGATCACCGCGGCCCTGGACGTGACCGACCCCGAACCCCTGCCGCCGGGCCACCCGTTGTGGCACGCTCCCGGTGTTCTGGTGAGCCCCCATGTCGGCGGTTCCACTTCGGCGTTCATGCCGCGGGCCAAGCGGCTGATCGCCGCCCAGGTCACCCGCTTCGCGGCGGGGGAGCGGCCGGCCAACGTGGTGCTGACCACCTGAGCAGGCGCCCGGGCCCACGCGCCCCCTCGGTGCGCCTGTCGCGAGCCCCCGGGCCGTCACGGAGAGTACAGCGACCCTGTCCCTGAGTGACGGTCCTGGTGTATCGTCCCGAAGCGGGGGACTGCGTCGAGTACGAGCTGACGCCGGGGAGCAAAGTGACGGGTCATCAGATTCCGAGGGGGGCGACGGGTGATGTACGGCCGATGGACCGACGATCCGACGCGGCGGGGCCGCCGTCGACGACCCTCGCCCGCGACGACGACACCGGGCCGCCCTCGCACGGCGCCCGCCTCCGCGGGCCGGGCGGCACCACCGCCCTGCCCACCCAGACCGACCGGCGCGGCGCCGACGCCGACCCGGGCACCGATCGCGTTACCGGACCCGCGCGTGCCGACGACCACCGGAACACCGGCGCCGCCCCCGCACGTGACCGCGCGCACGGAAGGCCGGCGGGGGCGATGAACGCCCCCGGCGCGCTGATCGAGCGCGGTCGCGTCACGGGCGGGGGCGGCGCCGCCCCCGGGCCGGGGCTGACCCGGCCGGGACCCGCGCGCTCCGGGGTCCCCGTGATCCTCACCCAGGTCCTCCTCGGGCTCATCTGCGCGGGGTACGCGACCGGCGCCGCCCTCGGCTGGGGCTCCGAGCGACTCGCCCTGGTCATGGGCGACTTCGGCCTCAGCGCCGCAGCCCTGGCCGCCACCGTCTCCTGCTTCCTCTACGCGCGCGTGCACGAGAGCCGCTTCCGCCCCGCCTGGCTGCTCTTCGCCTTCTCCTCGGGGATGGCCGCCGCGGGGAACGCGATCTGGGGGTGGTACGAAGTCGTGCTCCGCCAGGCGGTGCCGAGCCCGTCCCTCGCCGACGTCTTCTTCCTGCTCTTCGCGCCGCCCGCGATCGTCGGCCTGCTCGTCCTCGCCAAGAAGCCCGTCACCCGGGCAGGCTGGGTCTGCCTCGCCCTCGACGCCTGGCTCATCGGCGGCTCGCTGCTCACGCTCTCCTGGAGCCTCGCCCTCGCGCACACCGCCCAGTTCGAGGGCGAGAGCGTCGCCCGGGCCGCGCTCACCCTCGCGTACCCGCTGCTTGACATCGTTCTCGTCAGCATGGTCCTGGCCCTGCACTTCCGCCGCTCGCAGCCGAACCGCTCGGCGATCAACACCGCCATCGCCGCCCTCGCCCTCACCGTGCTGTGCGACGCCCTCTTCACCTCCCCGCTGCTCCGCGAGAACTACACCTCGGGCCAGCTCCTCGACGCCGGCTGGTTCGCGGGCTCGCTGCTGCTCGCGTACGCCCCCTGGGGAGCGAGCCGTACCGCGCCCGTCGCGGGCACCGCGGCGGCGCGCGCGGCCCGCCACCACAGCCGGCCGATCGCGGGCTCGCTGGCCGCCCTCACGCCGTACCTCGCCGCCGCAGTCTGCACGCTCGGCATCCTGTACAACGTCGTCGAGGGACGCAGGGTGGACCGCGTGGTCGTCCTCACCGGCTGCACGGTCGTGCTCGCCCTGGTCGTCCGCCAGGGCATCATGCTCCTCGACAACATCGCCCTCACCCATGAACTGGCCCAGCAGGAGAACCACTTCAGGTCCCTGGTGCAGGGCTCCAGCGACGTCATCATGATCGCCGCGCCGACCGGCATACTCCGGTACGTCAGCCCCGCCGCGTCGGGGGTCTACGGGCGGGAGGCCGAGGACCTGATCGGCGAGGAACTCGCCTCGCTCATCCACCCCGAGGACCTCGGCGGGGTCGTCCACGAGGTCCGGCGCTTCCTCGCCACTCCTCCTTCGGAGGAGCCGACGACCCGGATCGAGTGCCGCTTCCGCTCCGGCCGGGGCGACTGGCTCAACGTCGAGTCCACCGTCAACCGCCACCAGGGCGGCCTCATCTTCAACAGCCGGGACGTCACCGAACGGGTCCGCCTCCAGGCCCAGTTGCAGCACAACGCGGAGCACGACCCGCTCACTGACCTGCCCAACCGTGCGCTGTTCACCCGGCGCGTCCGCAAGGCGCTGGCCGGACGCCGCGCCTCCGACCCCGGCACCGCCGTGCTCTTCATCGACCTCGACGGCTTCAAGGGCGTCAACGACCGCCTCGGCCACCAGGCCGGGGACGAACTGCTGATCCAGGCCGCCCGCCGCCTCCAGGACTCCGTACGGGCCGGGGACACCGCCGCCCGGCTCGGCGGCGACGAGTTCGCCGCGCTCATCCTCGGCGACGGCTCACGGGACCGCGTGGCCCGGGAGTGCCAGGTCCACGAGATCGCCGACCGGCTGCGCCTCACGCTCTCCCAGCCGTACCGCCTCGAGGGCGGGAACGAGGTGCGGGTCGCCGCCTCCATCGGCGTCGCCTTCGCCGAACCCGGCATCAGCGCCGGAGAGCTGCTGCGCAACGCCGACCTGGCCATGTACCGCGCCAAGGCCGCGGGCAAGGACCGGGTCGAGATGTACGCCCCGCAGATGCAGGCCGAGGTCGTGCGCAGGACCGAACTGGCCACCCGGCTGCGCACGGCGCTCGACGACGGCGAGTTCGCCCTGCTCCACCAGCCCGTCGTGGACCTCGCCACCGGCCGGATCACCGCCGTCGCCGCCCAGGCCCGCTGGCGCTCCGCGCAGGGCATCCTCTTCACCCCCGCCGAGTTCCTGCGGGTCGCCGACGACGGCGAGCGGATCGCCGAGCTCGGCCGCTGGCTCCTGGAGCACGCCGTCGAGCAGGCCGCCGAGCGGGCCGCGCTCGGCCACCGGACCCCGGTCTCCGTCCGGCTCCCCGCCCGCAGACTGCTCGACCGCTCGCTGCCCCTCGGCTCCGTCGAGGCGCTGCTGACCCGCCACGGGCTCCCCTCCGGCTCCCTGATGATCGAGCTCGCCGACAACGACCCCCGGGTCTCCTTCGACGACCTGGAGCAGCGCCTGGTGGCCCTGCGCCGGCTCGGCGTACGGATCGCCCTCGACGGCTTCGGCAGCGGCTACGCGGCGATCAACGCGCTCCGCCGCCTCCCCGTCGACGTACTGAAACTGGACAGAGGGCTCGTCGAGGGGGTGGTCGAGTCCGCCCGGCTCCGTAAGATCACGAGCGGGCTGCTCCGCATCGCCTCGGACCTCGGGCTCCAGTCCGTGGCCGACGGCGTGGACGTCCCCGAGCAGGTCCTCGCGCTGCGCGCGATGGGCTGCACCCATGGCCAGGGAATGGCGTTCTCGGGCCCGCTCGACGAGTACCGGCTGCGCCGCGCGCTCGTGCGGGAGGCGTATCCACTCCCTGGTGGGGCGGCCGTTCCGGTCGGGGAGAGGCTCCCCGCGTCCCCCGATCCGCTCAAATAATGAGACGCCTGTCCCACCCACTTGACACTGGTAGTGGGTCGGAGGGAGGGTCAGTGCCATGCGCACCCGAATTCTCGTACTTGGAAAGCGCGTCGGCTGAAGCAGGGCACTGAAGGCCCCGCTTGAACGCACCCGACGCGCTCCCCTCGCTTGCCTCCCGGCACGAGGGGTTTTTTGTTGCACCGGCTCACGCCAAACCCTGGCAAAACCCCCGCAAAGACCCTCTGCTTCGAGAAGAGAATGCTGATGACCGAGCAGGCCACCGGGCACCATCCGCAGCCGCGGACCCGTAACGGCGGACAGTCCGCCACCATCGTCGAGCACGTCACGGGTGCGCAGTCCCTCATCCGTTCTCTCGAGGAAGTGGGGGCCGACACCGTCTTCGGCATCCCGGGCGGCGCGATCCTGCCGGCCTACGACCCGATGATGGACTCGAAGAGGGTCCGCCACATCCTGGTCCGGCACGAGCAGGGCGCGGGCCACGCGGCCACCGGCTACGCCCAGGCCACCGGCAAGGTCGGCGTGTGCATGGCGACTTCGGGACCCGGCGCCACCAACCTGGTCACCCCGATCGCCGACGCCCACATGGACTCCGTCCCGCTGGTCGCGATCACCGGTCAGGTCGCCTCGAAGGCCATCGGCACGGACGCCTTCCAGGAGGCGGACATCTGCGGCATCACGATGCCCATCACCAAGCACAACTTCCTGGTCACCAAGGCCGAGGACATCCCGAAGACGATCGCCGAGGCCTTCCACATCGCCTCCACCGGCCGTCCCGGACCGGTCCTGGTCGACATCGCCAAGGACGCCCTGCAGGCGAAGACGGTCTTCAGCTGGCCGCCGCAGACCGACCTGCCCGGCTACCGCCCGGTGACCAAGCCGCACGCCAAGCAGATCCGCGAGGCCGCCAAGCTCATGGCCGCCGCCAAGCGCCCCGTCCTGTACGTCGGCGGCGGTGTCCTGAAGGCCGGTGCCACCGCCGAGCTGAAGGTCCTCGCCGAGCTCACCGGCGCCCCCGTCACCACCACCCTGATGGCGCTGGGCGCGTTCCCCGACAGCCACCCGCTGCACGTGGGAATGCCGGGCATGCACGGTGCGGTCACCGCCGTCACCGCGCTGCAGAAGGCCGACCTGATCGTCGCCCTCGGAGCCCGCTTCGACGACCGCGTCACCGGCAAGCTGGACAGCTTCGCCCCGTTCGCCAAGATCGTCCACGCCGACATCGACCCGGCCGAGATCGGCAAGAACCGCGCCGCCGACGTCCCGATCGTCGGTGACGCCCGCGAGGTCATCGCCGACCTGGTCCAGGCCGTCCAGGCCGAGGCCGGCGAGGGCAACAAGGGCGACTACACCGCCTGGTGGAGCGACCTGAACCGCTGGCGCGAGACCTACCCGCTCGGCTACGACCTGCCGGAGGACGGCAGCCTCTCGCCGCAGCAGGTCATCCAGCGCATCGGCCAGCTCGCCCCCGCCGACACCATCTACGCGGCCGGCGTCGGCCAGCACCAGATGTGGGCCGCCCACTTCATCGACTACGAGAAGCCGGCCACCTGGCTGAACTCCGGCGGCGCCGGAACGATGGGCTACGCGGTCCCTGCCGCCATGGGCGCCAAGGCCGGCATGCCGGACCGCCCGGTCTGGGCGATCGACGGCGACGGCTGCTTCCAGATGACCAACCAGGAACTGGTCACCTGTGCGCTCAACAACATCCCGATCAAGGTCGCCATCATCAACAACGGCGCCCTCGGGATGGTCCGCCAGTGGCAGACCCTCTTCTACAACCAGCGCTACTCCAGCACGGTCCTGCACGCCGACGAGACGGGCCAGGCGACCGGTTCCCAGGTCGGCGCCAGCTCGACGCCCCGCAAGGGCACCCGAGTCCCCGACTTCGTCAAGCTGTCGGAGGCCATGGGCTGTGTCGCGCTGCGCTGCGAGGACCCGGCCGACCTGGACAAGGTCATCGAAGAGGCCAACGCCATCAACGACCGCCCGGTCGTGATCGACTTCATCGTCCACGAGGACGCCCAGGTCTGGCCGATGGTCGCCGCCGGCACCTCCAACGACGAGGTCATGGCCGCCCGGGGCGTCCGCCCCGACTTCGGCGACAACGAAGACGACTGAGACCGAGACCGAGAGCCGTAGGAAGAGGAACGACGCACATGACTAGGCACACGCTCTCCGTCCTGGTGGAGAACACCCCCGGCATCCTCGCCCGGATCGCCGCGCTGTTCTCCCGGCGCGGGTTCAACATCGACTCCCTCGCCGTCGGTGTCACCGAGCACCCCGACATCTCCCGCATCACCATCGTGGTGAACGTCGAGGACCTGCCGCTCGAGCAGGTGACCAAGCAGCTCAACAAGCTGGTCAACGTCCTGAAGATCGTCGAACTCGAGCCCAGCGCCGCGATCCAGCGCGAGCTCGTCCTGGTGAAGGTCCGCGCCGACAACGAGACCCGCTCCCAGATCGTCGAGATCGTCCAGCTGTTCCGCGCCAAGACCGTGGACGTCTCGCCCGAGGCGGTCACCATCGAGGCCACCGGTTCGAGTGACAAGCTCGACGCCATGCTGAAGATGCTGGAGCAGTTCGGCATCAAGGAGCTCGTGCAGTCCGGCACGATCGCCATAGGGCGTGGTGCGCGGTCCATCACCGACCGCTCCCTGCGGGCCCTCGACCGCAGCGCCTGACCGTCGACCCCGGCCGGCCGCCGTCCACTGCGGCGGTCCGCCAGGCGAGACCCGACAACGTATCCGCCGCTCCCCGCCGTACGGTGGGACGCAACACCAGCACCTCAAGGAGATTCCCAGTGGCCGAGCTGTTCTACGACGCCGACGCCGACCTGTCCATCATCCAGGGCCGCAAGGTCGCGGTGATCGGTTACGGCAGCCAGGGGCACGCCCACGCGCTGTCGCTCCGTGACTCGGGTGTCGACGTCCGCGTCGGCCTGCACGAGGGCTCCAAGTCCAAGGCCAAGGCCGAGGAGCAGGGCCTGCGCGTGGTCACGCCCGCCGAGGCCGCGGCCGAGGCCGACGTCATCATGATCCTGATCCCGGACCCGATCCAGGCCAAGGTCTACGAGGAGTCCATCGCGCCGAACCTGAAGGACGGCAAGGCCCTCTTCTTCGCGCACGGCTTCAACGTCCGCTTCGGCTTCATCAAGCCCCCGGCCGGCGTCGACGTCGCGCTCGTCGCCCCCAAGGGCCCCGGCCACCTGGTCCGCCGTCAGTACGAGGAGGGCCGCGGCGTCCCCGCGATCGCCGCGGTCGAGCAGGACGCCACGGGCGGCGCCTTCGCCCTGGCGCTCTCGTACGCCAAGGCCATCGGCGGCACGCGTGCGGGCGTCATCAAGACGACCTTCACCGAGGAGACCGAGACCGACCTGTTCGGTGAGCAGGCCGTCCTGTGCGGTGGCGCCAGCGCCCTCGTCAAGGCGGGCTTCGAGACCCTGGTCGAGGCCGGCTACCAGCCGGAGATCGCCTACTTCGAGTGCCTGCACGAGCTGAAGCTCATCGTCGACCTCATGTACGAGGGCGGCCTGGAGAAGATGCGCTGGTCCGTCTCCGAGACCGCCGAGTGGGGCGACTACATCACCGGCCCGCGCATCATCACGGACGCCACCAAGGCCGAGATGAAGCAGGTCCTCACCGAGATCCAGGACGGCACCTTCGCCAAGAACTGGATGGACGAGTACCACGGCGGTCTGAAGAAGTACAACGAGTACAAGACCCAGGACGAGAAGCACCTCCTGGAGACCACCGGCAAGGAGCTGCGCAAGCTCATGAGCTGGGTGAACGACGAGGAGGCGTAAGCCTTCGGGCGCGGGCCGGACACACTGTCCGGCCCGCTCCACTTCGTTGGACAGGCCGTCCAACCACGGACGGGTGATCCTGCCAACGAGGCGCATGGATCGCGCCAATGCACCACTACACTGCTCAACAACATTCGCGTTCAGGCCCACAGCGTCGTGCGCTTTCACGCGGCAAGCCCCCTCCACCGCCTGCGGCCGTCGGGACGGCCGTCCGCACTGGATCTGTGAGGACTCACGTGAGCTCGAAACCCGTCGTACTCATCGCTGAAGAGCTGTCGCCCGCCACCGTCGACGCACTGGGCCCGGACTTCGAGATCCGGCACTGCAACGGCGCGGACCGCGCCGAGCTGATCCCCGCCGTCGCCGACGTGGACGCGATCCTGGTCCGCTCCGCGACCAAGGTCGACGCCGAGGCCATCGCCGCAGCCAAGAAGCTGCGCGTCGTCGCCCGTGCCGGTGTCGGCCTGGACAACGTCGACGTCTCCTCCGCCACCAAGGCGGGCGTGATGGTCGTGAACGCCCCGACCTCCAACATCGTCACCGCCGCCGAGCTCGCCTGCGGCCTCCTCGTCGCCACCGCGCGCAACATCCCGCAGGCCAACACCGCGCTGAAGAACGGCGAATGGCAGCGGTCGAAGTACACGGGCGTCGAGCTCAGCGAGAAGACCCTCGGCGTCGTCGGCCTCGGCCGGATCGGCGTCCTGGTCGCCCAGCGGATGTCCGCGTTCGGCATGAAGATCGTCGCGTACGACCCCTACGTGCAGCCGGCCCGCGCCGCCCAGATGGGGGTGAAGCTGCTGACCCTGGACGAGCTCCTCGAGGTCGCCGACTTCATCACCGTCCACCTGCCGAAGACGCCCGAGACCCTCGGTCTCATCGGCGACGAGGCGCTGCACAAGGTCAAGCCGTCCGTCCGGATCGTCAACGCCGCGCGCGGCGGCATCGTCGACGAGGCGGCGCTGTACACCGCCCTCAAGGAGGGCCGGGTCGCGGGCGCGGGCCTCGACGTGTACGCGAAGGAGCCCTGCGTGGACTCCCCGCTCTTCGAGCTCGACCAGGTCGTCTGCACCCCGCACCTCGGCGCGTCCACGGACGAGGCGCAGGAGAAGGCCGGTATCGCGGTCGCCCGCTCCGTGCGGCTCGCGCTCGCCGGTGAGCTGGTCCCGGACGCGGTCAACGTCCAGGGCGGTGTCATCGCCGAGGACGTCAAGCCGGGTCTGCCGCTCGCCGAGAAGCTCGGCCGGATCTTCACCGCGCTCGCGGGCGAGGTCGCGGCGCGGCTCGACGTCGAGGTGTACGGCGAGATCACCCAGCACGACGTGAAGGTGCTCGAACTCTCCGCGCTCAAGGGCGTGTTCGAGGACGTCGTCGACGAGACCGTGTCGTACGTCAACGCCCCGCTGTTCGCGCAGGAGCGCGGTGTCGAGGTCCGGCTCACGACCTCCAGCGAGTCCCCGGACCACCGCAACGTGGTCACGGTGCGCGGCACGCTCTCCAGCGGCGAGGAGGTCGCGGTCTCCGGCACGCTGGCCGGCCCCAAGCACCTCCAGAAGATCGTCGCCGTCGGCGACTACGACGTGGACGTGGCGCTCGCCGACCACATGGTGGTGCTGCGCTACGAGGACCGCCCGGGTGTCGTCGGCACCGTCGGCCGCATCCTCGGCGAGGCCGGTCTGAACATCGCGGGCATGCAGGTGGCGCGCGCGGAGGAGGGCGGCGAGGCCCTCGTCGTGCTCACCGTGGACGACACGGTTCCGGCCGCGGTGCTCGCGGAGATCGCGGAGGAGATCGGCGCGGCCTCGGCCCGCTCGGTCAACCTGGTCTGATCCCGGGCTCCCGCCTCCGAAGTGCCCGTACCCGGCCACTAGACAACCGTCTTACACGGTTGTCTAGTGGCCGGGTACAGTGCTGTCATGGGACACAAGGAAGACCTGCTCGAAGGCGCCAAGAGCTGCCTCCTGGAGAAGGGGTACGCCCGCACCACGGCCCGCGACATCGTCGCCGCCTCGGGCACCAACCTCGCCTCGATCGGCTACCACTACGGCTCCAAGGACGCTCTGCTCCAGCAGGCGTTCCTCGCGCTGACCGAGGAGTGGGGCGAGCGGGTCAGCCCCGGGGGCGGCGAGGAGGAGCGGGCGGCGCTGCCGGCCGACCCGTACGCACGCTTCCACGCGGTCTGGGCGCAGGTCATCGAGGCCGCCGACGCCAGCCGCCCGGTCTGGAAGCTCCAGACGGAGGTCGTCACCCGCCTCGACGACGACGAGAAGCTCCGCGAGGCCATCAAGGAGCCCCAGCGCGAGGGCCGGCTCGGCATGGCGGAGTCCCTCCTCGGCATCGACCCCGAGGCGGACCCGGAGAAGGCCCGGGTGGCGGGGCTGCTGTGCCAGGCCCTCGCGACCGGCGTGATGATCCAGTGGATGGTGGACCGCGAGACGGCGCCGACGGCGGACGACCTGACGGCCGGGCTCAAGGTGCTGATGGGGGAGC
The DNA here is from genome assembly GCF_042718575.1 of Streptomyces sp. NPDC058579. Lineage (NCBI taxonomy): Bacteria > Bacillati > Actinomycetota > Actinomycetes > Kitasatosporales > Streptomycetaceae > Streptomyces > Streptomyces sp. NPDC058579. The sequence goes on along the minus strand of NZ_JBHXPI010000021.1, from coordinate 97,333 downwards.
AATAGCGCCGGATTCAGGCGGAGTCGGCGCCGCGACTCAGCGCCAGGGGATGTTCCGCCACGGGCTGCCCTCGTGCTCCGTCAGGACGCGGTGGGCGGCCACGTTCTGTTCGTGGAACCGGCCGTACTCCTCCCCGTCGAAGCGCAGCACCCGCCCCAGCGCGTACCCGGTCGAGTACTCCTGCCAGGAACCGTAGGCCGACCGGGCGAGGGCCCCCGCGTGGACGATCGCCTGCTCGGCCTCCGGGGGCGCGCAGAAGCGGGCCGAGAGGCCCCAGCGCGCCAGGTTCACCGCCCGGCCGTAGTCGTACGCGACCGTCTTGCCCACCCGCCCGTCCGGCGGGAGCAGCCCGTCGGCCCGGAACCGGGCCTCGTACCTGAGGATGCGGCGTACCAGCTCCTCGATGTGGCGCACCGTCACCGGGCTCGCGCCCAGGTCCTGGGCGTGCCCGGCGGCCGTCTCGCGCCACTCGTCCGGCGAAGGGACCGCGCCGCGGGCGGCCCGCAGCTGCTCGCGGACCCGGAGGGCGAAGTCCGGTTCCGGCGGGCTGTTGCGCCCGTCGAGCAGCGCGTCCAACTCCTTGCGCCAGCCGTCGTGGTCGGTGATGTCCCACGAGTCGCGGAGCGTTTCGAGCTCGTCCGAGTACCCCGTGTAGGCCGAGCCGACGTCGTTCCACGGGACGCCGTTGCCGAACGCCAGATGCGTGCCGCAGGCGAGGCCGAAGGCGAGCGGGCCGTGCAGGGGGCCGTGCCGCAGGGCGACGAACCGGTCGCCCGAACCCCGCTCCTTCTCGGCGTACACCCGCAGCCACCCCGCGCGGTGCTCGGGCGTGGTGGGCAGCAGCAACTGGCCGGGGGTGCCGCCGTTGACCGAGAGGAGAACCCGGGGGTCGCGCCAGGTGAACTCGGCGACCCAGCGCAGGGTGACCTGGTGGAACACCCACTCCGGATGCCAGGGCGGCAGCATCCCGCGCGTCAGGACCGGCCGGACGACGAGACCCTTGGCCGCCTGCTGGGGGCGCCACCAGACGGTGTCCGGGTCGGCGTCCACCTCGGCCTTGGGGGCGGCGATGAAGAGCTCGGCCCCGGCCAGGACACGGAGCTGTCCCGCGAAGTCGCCGCGCTGCCCCGCCTCGTACAGCAGCTGCTCGGTCTCGGACGGCGGGATCCAGGGGGCGCTCTGGGGAGCGGGCGGGCGGCGAGGGCTCATGACCACGGGATGTTCCGGTAGGGGCTCGACGCGTCCTGCGTGAGCGTGCGGTGGAGGGTGAGGGATTCCTGGTACATCGGCTCGGGGTCGCCCTCGTCGAAGTGGATCAGCCGGGCCAGCACGTAGCCGAGCGAGAACTCCTCCCAGGAGCCGTACGCCCGCCGGGCGGCTTCGAGGACGCTCAGGACGGACTGCTCCGCCTCCTGCGGGTCGCAGTAGCGGGCGCCGAGGGCAAGGCGTACGACGTTCACGGCGCGGCCGTGGTCGAAGGCGGCGAGGGTGTCGACCCGGCCGCCCGGCGGGAGGAGGCCGTCGACGCGGAACCGCCCTTCGTAGTGGGTGATCCGGCGCAGGAACTCCACTGCCTCGGCCCGGTCCTCCCCGTAGGGGTCGTCCCGCTCGAAGGTCTCGGTGACCGCCGCCGACCACTGCTCGTCGGTGGGCGCGACGCCGAGCCGCGCCGTGAGGCGGCGCCGGACCCCGAGGACGGCCTCGGGGACCCGGCCGACGAGCCGGGTGGCGATCAGGGTCCGCAGCTTGTCCCGGAAGTCCGCGCGGTGGTGGACGGCCCAGGGTCTGCGCAGCCGGGCGACGTCGGTGGCGTAGTCCTCGTACTGGGCGCCGAGCGCGTTCCACACCAGGCCGTTGAGGACGGCGAGGTGCGCACCGAGGGCGAGGGCGTGGGCGACAGGCCCGTGCAGGTGCTCGCCCGCGTGGGTGAGCAGGCGCAGCCGCGCGGGTCCGCCGCCGTGGGAGTCGGCCTCCTGCCAGGCCCGCCGGTCGGCGGCCCGGGCCGGCAGGGCGGCTGCGAACGGGGTGTCCGGGTTGACCGCGAGCCACCACCGGTCGTTCGGCCAGGCGGCGGCGAGCTTGCCGATCGTCGTCTGCTTGAACACCCACTCCGGGTGCCACGGCGGCAGCATGCCCTCGGTCAGCACCGGTACGACGGTGCGCCGGGCGGCCTTGTCGCGGCGGCTGGGGAGCGGCGGGGTGTGGCCGGGCACGTCGGCGTGCAGCCGGGGGAGGAGTACGTACAGGCGAGTCCGCCCGAGGGCGGCCAGGACGGCCGCCCGGTCTCCGCGCTCACCGGCCTCGTACAGCAGTTGCTCGGTGTGCGTCGGCGGTGCCCAAGTCCCCGTGGTCATGGGGAGATCCTATAAACCGGCCCGAGGGGGCCCGCGTTCAGAGTCTGGCCGCCTTGAGGGCCATGTGCAGCAGCAGCCGGTCCTCGCCCGCGTCCAGGTCGAGGCCCGTCAGCTGCTCCACGCGGGAGAGGCGGTAGTAGAGGGTCTGGCGGTGGATGCCGAGGGCGGTCGCGGCGCGGCCCGCCTGGCCCGCGTGGTCGAGGAACACCTCGGCGGTGCGGGCCAGTTCGTGGTGCGCGGGGGTGAGCAGGACGCGCACCGCGGGGTCGGGCTCGGCCGGGGGGAGGGCGGTCAGGAGACGGTACGGGCCGATGGCGGCCCACTCCGCGAGCGGCCCCAGGTGCGGCTGGGCGCTCGCCGTGCGGGCGGCCGCGGTGGCCTCGCGCCACGAGACGTCCAGGTCCGCGAGGCCCCGGCGGGGCTCGGCGATCCCGGTGACGCCGCCCTCGGCCGCCGCGCCCCGGAGCCGCTCGGCGGCGGCCACGGCGGGCGCGAGGTTGTCGGCGGCCCGGAGGCGCACGAGAACGGCGAGGGCGCGTCCGGCGGCAGCCCCGGCTCCCGCGCCCGCCCCGAGCCCGCCCGCCACGCCCGGCCCGAGCCCGCCCGCCGCGCCCGGCCCTCGCCCGCCCGCAGCGCCCGGCCCGGGCGCGGGAGCCGCCCCGAGTCCGCCCGCCGGAGCGCGCCACGGCACCGTGCAGAGGACCGCTGCCCCCGGGACCGTACGGGAGGAGGGGCTGTCCTCGTCGGGCCACGGCGCGAGGCACACCAGGGCGTGCAGACCCTCCGCGTCCGCGCCCAGGGCCGTCCGCAGGGCGGTGAGGGCCATGTCGTACTGCCAGCCGCGCTCCGCCGTCAGGGCGGTCCGCAGCTCGCGCGAGAGGTCGGTGCCCGCGCGCTCCTCGTCGGCGAGGAGGCCGCCGATCCGGGTGGCGACGTCCATGGCGGCGGTGAGCTGGGCGTGGGTGGGGCCGGGCTCGGCGTCGAGCAGCCAGACGTAGCCGAGGACGACGCCCCGGTGGCGTACCGGAAGGCAGATGCGGTCCCGGAACACGCCCGCGTCCGGGGCCGCCGGGATACGGACCGGGCCCGTCGCCCGGGTGATGCCGAAGCCCTCGAACCAGGAGCGGACCGCCGGGGTCGACTTCCGGGTCAGGATCGAGCGCGTCCGGACGGGGTCCATCGCGGTGTCGTCGTCGCTGTCGTGGGCGCCGAAGGCGATCAGCCCGAAGTCACGGTTCTCCAGCGTCGCGGGAGCCCCGAGCAGCGCGGAGATCTCGTCCACCAACTCTTGGTAATCGCCCTTCACGGCGCCATTCTCGCACCCCTTCAGACATATGTATGAGATGCCGCCCACGGATGCGTGACAGCTGTCGATGGCAGAGGATCGGAGCGATCCTTAGGTTTCACGGTGGTTCTCCGTGCTCTTCCCGATTGCTTACGAAAGATCGGGTAGGCACCCTTCGTCACCCTGCCTTCCTGGAGGTCCCCGTGCTGGGTCCCGTGATCCTCGCCGCGTCCCGCAGCGACAAGATGCGCCGTTTCGTGTCGGCCGCCCCGGGGACCAAGCAGGTCGTCGACCGGTTCATCGCCGGCGAGACGGTCGACCACGTCATCCCGATCGTCCAGGACATCACCGGCCGCGGTCTTGAGGTCACCCTCGACGTCGTCGGCGAGGACATCACCACCGTCGAGCAGTCCCACGCCGCGCGCGACGCGTACCTGGAGCTCGTCGGCCGCCTGAAGGAGCTGGGCCTCGGCGAGCGCGCCGAGATGTCCGTGAAGCTCTCGATGTTCGGACAAGCGCTCGAGGGCGGCCACGAGCTGGCCCTCGCCAATGTCCGCCCGGTCGTCGCGGCCGCCGCCGAGATCGGCACCACGGTCACCCTGGACGCCGAGGACCACACCACCCTCGACTCGATGTTCGCCATCCACGAGGAGCTGCGGAAGGACTTCCCGCAGACCGGCTGCGTCATCCAGGCGTACCTCTTCCGCACCGAGGACGACGCCCGCCGCCTCGCCGCGAACGGCTCCCGCGTCCGGATCGTGAAGGGCGCCTACAAGGAGCCCGCGTCCGTCGCCGTCCAGGACAAGCCCGAGATCGACAAGGCCTACGTCCGGATCATGAAGATCCTGATGGAGGGCGAGGGCTACCCGATGATCGGCTCCCACGACCCGCGCCTGATCTCGATCGGCCAGGAGCTCGCCCGCCGCGCGGGGCGCAAGCTGGACGAGTACGAGTTCCAGATGCTGTACGGCATCCGCAGCGAGGAGCAGAACCGTCTCGCCGCCGAGGGCCACCGCATGCGTGTCTACACCGCGTACGGCACCGACTGGTACGGCTACTTCATGCGCCGCCTCGCGGAGAAGCCGGCCAACCTCCTCTTCTTCGCCCGCTCCATCCTCACCAAGGGCTGAGCCCACCCCTCAAAAGGAGTTACGAGACTCATGGACGCAGTGACCCAGGTCCCCGCTCCGGTCAACGAGCCGGTGCACAGCTACGCCCCCGGTTCCGCCGAGCGCGCCCGTCTTGAGGTCAAGCTCAAGGAGCTGGCCGACAACCCGCGCGACCTCCCGATGACCATCGGTGGCGTCAAGCGCATGGGCGGCGGCGAGCGCGTCGACGTCGTGCAGCCGCACAACCACAAGGCCGTCATCGGCACCTTCGCCGGCGCCACCCGGCAGGACGCCCAGGACGCCATCGACGCCGCCCTGGCCGCCGCTCCGGCCTGGCGCGCGATGGCCTTCGACGACCGCGCCGCGATCATCCTGCGCGCCGCCGAGCTGCTCTCCGGCCCCTGGCGCGAGACGCTGGCCGCCTCCACGATGCTGGGCCAGTCGAAGACCGCGCAGCAGGCCGAGATCGACACCCCCTGCGAGCTCGTCGACTTCTGGCGCTTCAACGTCGCCTACGCCCGCCAGATCCTCGCCGAGCAGCCGCCGGCGAACTCCCCGGGCGTGTGGAACCGCATGGACCACCGCCCGCTCGAGGGCTTCGTCTACGCGATCACGCCGTTCAACTTCACGGCCATCGCGGGCAACCTGCCCACCGCCCCCGCCCTCATGGGCAACGTGGTGATCTGGAAGCCGTCCCCGACCCAGACCCACTCCGCCGTGCTCCTGATGGAGCTCCTGGAGGAGGCCGGTCTGCCGAAGGGCGTCATCAACCTGGTCACGGGCGACGGCATCGCCGTCTCCGAGGTGGCCCTGAACCACCGCGACCTGGCCGGCATCCACTTCACCGGTTCGACCAAGACCTTCCAGCACCTGTGGAAGACGGTCGGCAACAACATCGAGTCGTACCGCTCGTACCCGCGGATCGTCGGCGAGACCGGCGGCAAGGACTTCGTCGTCGCCCACCCGAGCGCCGACCGCGCGATCCTGAAGACCGCGCTGACCCGCGGTTCCTTCGAGTTCCAGGGCCAGAAGTGCTCCGCGTCCTCGCGTGCGTACGTCCCGGCCTCCATCTGGAACTCGGGCTTCAAGGAGGAGTTCGCGGCCGAGGTCGACGGCATCAAGATGGGTGACGTCACCGACCTGTCGAACTTCATCGGCGCCGTCATCGACGAGCGTTCGTTCGCCAAGAACAAGGCCGCGATCGACCGCGCGAAGACCGACGCGACCTGCACGATCGTCGCCGGTGGCACGTACGACGACTCGGAGGGCTACTTCGTCCGTCCGACCGTCATCGCGTGCACCGACCCGGAGAACGAGGTCTTCACGACCGAGTACTTCGGCCCGATCCTCGCCGTCCACGTCTACGAGGACGACAAGTACGAGGAGATGCTGGCGCAGATGGAGTCGGTGTCGGCGTACGCGCTGACCGGCTCGATCATCGCCGGTGACCGCGCCGCCGCGGCCGACGCGATGGAGAAGCTCCGCTTCGCGGCGGGCAACTTCTACATCAACGACAAGTCGACCGGCGCCGTCGTCGGCCAGCAGCCCTTCGGCGGCGGCCGCGCCTCCGGCACGAACGACAAGGCCGGCGCCCCGCAGAACCTGATGCGCTGGACGCTGACCCGCGCGATCAAGGAGACCCTGGTCCCGCCGACCGAGTACGGCTACCCCCACATGGGCTGATGCCCCCCCGGCCTCGCTGAGGCCCCCGGGCCTGCCTGAGGCCCACCCCTGATCACCGCCCCCCTCCTGGACCCCCAACCCAGGACGGGGGCGGTTCTCATTGCGCGGGCTTACGCTGCTGGGAGGGGGAGCGGCTCGACGAGGAGGCACGACATGCCCGGTTCGACGACGCTCAAGGCCGGCCACGGGGTCGACGCGATCGAGCACCTCGACGCGCAGCGGATGACGTCCCTGATGAAGGAGCTGCACCGGCTGCTGACCGAGCCGGGGCCCGACCGGCTCACGGACGCGCAGATCGCGACCCTGCGTGAGGCCGAGGGGCACCATCGAGAGGGCTTCACCGACTGGGTGGAGCGCATGGCCCGCGACCTGGAGAAGGCTACGGCCTGACTACCGCCTGACTACGGCCTGGCGCCCGCGCGCCGCGCGAGGAAGTCGCCGATCAGCTCGGCGATCACCGGCGCGTGGGTCTCCAGGGCGAAGTGCCCGGTGGGGAGGAGATGGACCTCCGCGTCCGGGAGGTCGCGGAGGAAAGTCTTCGCGCCCGCGGGGACGAACACCTCGTCCCCCTCGCCCCAGACGGCGAGCAGCGGGACCCCGGTGGTGCGGAAGTACTCCTGGAAGGCCGGGTACAGCGCGAAGTTGGAGCCGTAGTCGGCGATCAGGCCCAGCTGGACGGCGTCCTGGCCGTCGCGGGCCATCAGGGCGGCGTCGTGGTGCCAGGCGTCGGGGCTGAGCAGGTCGCGGAACTCGGCCGGGACGCCCGTCTCGTACTGCCACTTGATGCCGTCGAGGGAGCGGATCGCGCGGACCGGCTCCTCGGTCTCGGGGGTGCGCTCGGCGATCAGGGCGAGGACCGGCGCCCAGGCGTCGGCGCCGAGGCCCTCCTCGTACGCGTTCCCGTTCTGCGTGACGATCGCGGTGACGCGCTCGGGGTGGGCGAGGGCGAGGCGGAGGCCGATGGGGGCGCCGTAGTCCTGGATGTAGAGCGCGAACCGGTCGAGGCCGAGGGCCTCGGTGAACTTGGCGGTGAGGGCGGCCAGTTCGGCGAAGGTGTAGTCGAAGTCGGTGGCCGACGGTGCCGCGCTGCGGCCGAAGCCCAGGTGGTCGGGGGCGATGAGCCGGAACCGGTGGGCGAGGCGCGGGATCAGGTCGCGGAACATGTGCGAGCTGGTAGGGAAGCCGTGCAGCAGGAGCAGGACGGGCGCGTCGGCGGGGCCCGCCTCCCGGTAGAAGATCTCGTGGCCCCGGACGGTGATGGTGCGGTGGTGGACCTGCTGCTCGGCGCTCGACATCTCTAACCCCTTGATGTGACGTGAGTGGTTATGGAAGGAGTCAAGCGATTCCTATCTAACCTGTCAAGTGGCTTAGAGAGGTTAGAGGTGGAGTGGTCTTGACGCGGCACACTGGGGGCATGACCGACTCACTCCACACCGCCCCCACCCATGAACTCGGGCCTGAACGGCTCCGGGCCGTACGGGAGATGCTCGACGCCGCCTTCGGTGGCGGGTTCTCCGACGAGGACTGGGACCACGCCCTCGGTGGCGTCCACGCCTGGATCGAGGACGAGCGCGGCGTCGCCGCCCACGGCAGCGTGATCATGCGGCGCGTGCTCCACGACGGCCGGTCGTACCGCGTCGGCTACGTCGAGGGTGTAGGGGTGCGCGGCGACCGGCGCCGGGAGGGGCTCGGCGGGCTCGTCATGGCCGAGCTGGAGCGGGTGATCGACGGGGCGTACCCGTTCGGCGCGCTCTCCGCGTCGGACGACGGGGCCGCGCTCTACGCGGCGCGCGGGTGGCGCTTGTGGGAGGGCCGGATCGAGGCGCTCGGGCCGGAGGGGATCGTCCACCTGCCCGAGGAGGAGGGCTCGACCTACGTCCGGCCGGCGGGCGGCCGGAGGCTGCCCGGCCGGGCCGCCGCGCTCGTCTTCGACTGGCGCGACGGCGACGTGCTCTGAGGGGACCGTTACACGTTCGGGGGCGTGCCGTCCGTGCCGTCCGTGGCGTCCGTGCCGTCCGTGGCGCCCGCCGCGGCGACGTGGCCCCGCGCCGTCTCCAGCTTCGACGTGACCAGGCTCGACACCAGGGCGCCGAGGCCCATGAGCAGCATGACGTACCCCGGCAGTCCGAGGGTCACGCAGGCGGCGGCCGAGATCAGCGTCCAGACGCCGAGCAGCGCCTTGCCGCGGCGGCTCAGGAAGAGCCACTGCGCGGGCGTCGCCGGCAGGGTGTCCAGCGCGCCCGCCGGGCCCGCGCTCGCCGCCTTCGGTCGCTTGAAGTAGCCGTACACCATCCACTCGCCGCACAACTCCCAGCCCTCGGGCGAGAGTTCGGCGAGCACCTGGTCCTTGCGCCGGCCCCTGATCACCTCGCGCCGGTACTCCCAGCGCAGCGCTTGACCCGGAGCGCGGCGGCAGACGAACCGGCCGAGGGAGTCGAGCGACTCGACCTCCCAGCCCTGGTCGCCGTGGACCGCCAGCATCCGCCGGTCGTTGAACAGGTCGGCCGTCCACGTCCAGCTCTCGGCCTCCTCCTCGGGCTCGCCGGGCGGCGGTACGACTCCGCCGAGCTGCGCCGCGAAGGCGGCGGCCGGGCCGAACTCGTCCTCGGCGGCCGTCCCCGTCTCCGCGAGGTGCGCGCGAAGGTCGGCCACGGTCGAGGCGATCTGCTCCTCGGGCACCTCCGCCGTGCGCAGGGCCTCGGCCAGCTCCTCGAAGTAGGTGTCGGTCGTCATGATCTCGTTCCCCCTGGGTGCAGCATGGTCTGTACGGCGCGGTGGAAGCCCAGCCAGGCCCCGCTCTCGGTCGCGAGCTCCTCGCGGCCCCGGTCGGTGAGCCGGTAGTAGCGGCGCCCGGGCCCGCGCTCGGCGGCGCGGAACTCGGCCTCGACGAAGCCGGCTTCCTCCAGCCGGTTCAGTACCGGATAGAGCGTCCCGCCCTTGATCTCGCCGAGTCCCGCCCGGTCGAGCGCCTTGGCGATCTCGTACCCGTAACTCTCGCCGTCGGTCAGGCAGGAGAGGACGAGCAGGTCGAGGACTCCCTTGAGCCAGCTGGATCTGCGGTCTGCGGCCATGGCTGCATTCCATCACCACCTAGGTAGGAATGCAATCTAGGTGGGTCAGCTAGCTGGATCGGGCCACCAGCATCTTTCCGGTGTTCTCGCCGCGCAGCATCCCGAGGAAGGCGTCCACGATGTGCTCGAAGCCGTCGACGACCGTCACGTCCAGCGGGAGCCGTCCGCTGCGCAGGTGCGGGACGGCGAACGCGTACAACTCCTCATGCGCGTCCGCGTGGTTGCTCACCAGGAACCCTTCGAGCCGGATGCTCTTCTCGACCAGGTCGAAGAGGTTCCGCGGGGCCGGCGGGGGAGTGGAGAGCGAGTGGTACTGGGCGACGGCGCCGACCCAGGCGATCCGGCCGTGCTCGCGGAGCGCGGCGATCGCGGCCTCCAGGTGATCCCCGCCCACCCCGTCGAGCACGGCGTCGACCCCGGTCGGGGCCACCTTCGCCAGCAGCTCCGTCACCGGCCCGTCGTGGTAGTCGAAGGCGGCGTCGAAGCCGACCTCCTCCGTCAGGTACGCGACCTTCCGCGCCGAACCCGCGCTGCCGACGAGCCGTCCGGCGCCGAGCAGCCGCGCGAAGCGGCCCGCCGCCGTGCCGACCCCGCCCGCCGCGGCCGAGACGAACAGGTCCTCGCCCCGCTGGAGGCGCGCGATCCGGGTCAGGCCGACGTACGCCGAGAGGCCCGTACCGCCCAGGACGCTCAGGTGCGCGGCGAGCGGCACCCCGTCGAAGTCCGGTACGGCGCGCACCTCGTCCGGCGCGACGACGGAGTGCGTACGCCAGCCCTTGCGGTGCATGACGAGGTCGCCCGGGGAGAGCGCGGGGGTGCGGGAGTCGAGGACCCGGCCCAGGGTGCGGCCCTCCATGGGGCTGTTCAGGGTCCACAGGAAGTCCCCGTCCATCGCCTCGCGGTGGTACGGGTCCACGGACCAGAGGAGGTTCTCGACCAGCGCGGTGCCGGGCGCCGGGTCGGGCACCGGGGCCTCGACGAAGGCGAAGTGGGCCGGGGTGGGGAAGCCCTCGGGGCGGGCGGTCTGGTGGACGGTGATCATGGTGGCGTCGTGCGTCATGGGGGAGACCGTAGGAAGGAATCCGGAGGCCGGGCAGTAGGTTGCTTCGATGGATCCCGCCGATCCATCGAAACTGCTCATAGTCCGAGGTGAGAGCTGCCATGACCGACCTTGCGCCGCACGAACTGCGCATCCTCGTCGCCGTCGGGAGCGAGCACGGCTTCTCCGCGGCGGCCTCGGCGCTCGGCATGACGCAGTCCGCCGTCTCCCACTCGGTGCGGACGAGCGAGCGGAAGCTGGGCGCGGTCCTCTTCGAGCGGGGGCGTACCGGAGCCACGCCGACCGCCGCGGGGGAGGTGGCCCTCGCCCATGCGCGGCGGGTGCTGCGGCTGCTTGAGGTGATGCGGGCGGAGGTGCGGGGGGCCGCTGGAGACGCGACTGACGAGGATGCTGTCGTCGGGCCGTTGCGGATCGCCGCCTTCCGCAGCGCCGCGCTGCGGCTGCTGCCGCCCGCCCTGGAGAGGCTCGCGGCCCGTCATCCGGGCGTCGTCCCGGAGGTGCGGATCGTGCGGGAGGTGGGGCGCGGGACGGCCGGCGAGGTTCTCGACGGGCGGGCGGACCTGGGCATCGCGACGATCGGGACGACGTCTCCCGTACCGCCCGAGCTCGTCGGGGGCGTGCTGGTCGAGGAGGGGTACGCGCTGGTGCACCCGGCCGGGCACGGGGCGCCGCGCTCGCTGCCGCTGGTCGACTGGGCGGAGAACTGCACCTCGTACACGCGCCAGTGGTGGGCCGCACAGGAGTGGCTGCCCGCGGCGACCGTCGAGGCCGAGGACGACGGAGCGGTGCTCTCGATGGTGAGCAGTGGTTTCGGCATGGCCGTGATGCCGGAACTCTCCCTGATCGGAGCACCGCCCTCGGTGGAGATCACCGATCTCGGTCCGGAGCGCCCGACTCGGTCCGTCGGCTATGTCACCACCCCTGAGCTGGCGAAATCCCGTGCCGTACGGGCGCTCATCCGGGAGCTGCGCGCCGGTGCGAGCTGATCGCCGCCCCGGAGCCGTCTCAGATAGTAGGAAGTCCGAGTAACTGTGGAGACAGATGCGCCCGGCTGTCCTAGCTTTGTAGGAGCCGAACGTCTCGCTCCATCAGCGAATGGCGGTCGTGAGCGCGCTGCCCCTCGTGCAGGCAACCCCTGCGGGCCCGCTCCCCGCCCCTTCCGGCGCCTTCGATCACCACTGATCTCGGATCACCACTGATCTCAAGGAGTCGATCCCCCATGGCCGCTGAGACCGCACGTCGAGTCCGCCACTCCGTCGCCCGCCCGAGCGCCGACGACGCCCGCAAGAACGCCGCCGCCGCCCTCCAGCGCGCCCTCGACCGCCGTGACAACGGCGGGTCCACGGGCCACTGACCGAACGGACATCCGTCCGAGACCGTCGCGCGCGTAGCGCCCGCCGCTCCCGGCGTGCGCTACGCGCCACGCCGCGCCCGCCGTCCGCATCGTGGACGATGAGTGTCAGTCGATGGGACGAGGAGTAGGGTGCCGACATGTCTCACAGCATCAATCTCGCAGTCATTCCCGGCGACGGCATCGGCCAGGAGGTCGTGGCCCAGGGGCTCAAGGTCCTCGCTGCCGCGCTCCCGCAGGACGTGAAGCTGGAGACGGAGGAGTACGACTTCGGCGCCAAGCGCTACCACGCGACCGGTGAGACCCTCACCGACGCCGACGTCGAGAACCTCAAGCGCCACGACGCGATCCTGCTCGGCGCGATCGGCGACCCGTCGGTGCCGTCCGGTGTGCTGGAGCGCGGCTTCCTGCTGAAGCTCCGCTTCCTCTTCGACCACCACGTCAACCTGCGGCCGTCGAAGCTGCTCCCGGGCGTCTCGACCCCGCTCAAGGGCGCGCCCGAGATCGACTTCATCGTGGTCCGCGAGGGCACCGAGGGCCCGTACACCGGCAACGGCGGCTCGATCCGCACCGGCACCCCGCACGAGGTCGCCACCGAGGTCTCCGTCAACACGGCCTTCGGTGTCGAGCGCGTCGTCCGTGACGCCTTCGCCCGCGCCCAGGCCCGCCCGCGCAAGAAGCTGACGCTGGTCCACAAGAACAACGTCCTGGCGTACGCGGGTCACCTCTGGACCAACATCTTCAACAAGGTGGCCGAGGAGTTCCCCGAGGTCACCACGGACTACCTGCACGTGGACGCGGCGACGATCTTCCTCGTCACGCAGCCCGAGCGGTTCGACGTGATCGTCACCGACAACCTCTTCGGCGACATCATCACCGACCTCGCCGCGGCCGTCTCCGGCGGCATCGGCGTCGCCGCCTCCGGCAACATCAACCCGAGCGGCGAGTTCCCGTCCATGTTCGAGCCCGTCCACGGCTCCGCGCCCGACATCGCGGGCCAGGGCAAGGCCGACCCGACGGCCACCGTGCTCTCCGTCGCCCTCCTCCTGCGCCACCTCGGCTACGAGACCGAGGCCGGCCGCATCGAGGCCGCCGTCGCCGCCGACCTGACCGAGCGCGGCGACTCCGTCCGTACGACGGACGAGATCGGCGACGCGCTCGCGGTACGCGTAGCGAGCTGATCCGCCGACTGAACGACACACAGCCGCCGGGTCGCATCGAGCACCCGGCGGCTGTACCTATGCGGTCGCGGGGTGCCACCATCAACCCTGGACCGCATCACACCGTTTCCCGCACGGCTCTCCACGGGCGATAATCGAACGTGGGGCCGCGGCATGCGGGGAAGCTCGGACGTCCTAGCAGAGCACTGATAGCGGCGTGAGCGCGGTCCGTCACACACAACCGGTGAAGGACTACCACTGATGACGACGACGCCCACGATCGAGCTCAAGCCCTCCTCCAGCCCGCTGTCCGACGCGGAGCGCGAGGCGATCCTGGCCAACCCCGGGTTCGGCCGCCACTTCACCGATCACATGGTGACCATCCGCTGGACCGAGGGCCGTGGCTGGCACGACGGCCAGCTCGTGCCGTACGGCCCGCTCTCCCTCGACCCGGCGACGAACGTCCTGCACTACGCCCAGGAGATCTTCGAGGGCCTGAAGGCCTACCGCCGCCCCGACGGCTCCGTCGCGACCTTCCGCCCGGACGCCAACGCCCGGCGCTTCCAGGCCTCCGCGAACCGGCTCGCCATGCCGGAGCTGCCGGTCGAGACCTTCATCGAGGCGTGCGACCTCCTCGTCCAGCAGGACAAGGCGTGGGTCCCGGCGCACGGCGGCGAGGACTCCCTCTACCTGCGCCCGTTCATGATCGCGACCGAGATCGGCCTGGGTGTGCGGCCGGCGAACGAGTACCTCTTCGTCGTCATCGCCTCGCCGGCCGGACCGTACTTCCCCGGTGGCGTGAAGCCCGTCTCTATCTGGCTCTCCGAGGACCGCGTCCGCGCCGTCCCTGGCGGCATGGGCGACGCCAAGACCGGCGGCAACTACGCGGCCTCCCTGCTGGCCCAGGCCGAGGCCGCCGGGAAGGGCTGCGACCAGGTCGCCTACCTCGACGCCGTGGAGCACAAGTGGGTCGAGGAGCTCGGCGGGATGAACCTGTACTTCGTGTACGGGGACAGGATCGTCACGCCGACGCTCACGGGCTCCCTTCTGGCGGGCATCACCCGTGACTCGCTCCTCCAGCTGGCCAAGGACCTCGGCTACACCTCCGAGGAGGGCCGGGTCTCCATCGACCAGTGGCAGGCCGACAGCGAGAACGGCACCCTCACCGAGGTCTTCGCCTGCGGCACGGCCGCGGTCATCACGCCGGTCGGCACGGTGAAGTCGGCGCGCGGCGAGTGGCAGCAGTCGGGCGGGCAGCCCGGCGAGGTCACGATGAAGCTCCGCGACGCGCTGCTGGCCATCCAGACCGGCAAGTCCGAGGACGTGCACGGCTGGACGCACCAGCTGGGCCAGTAGTCGGCAGCCCGAGTCGGCAGCCCGTACTCCTGTCGAGTGGTCGACTAGTCGACCAGGACCTCCGGGGCCGTCCGCGCGGCGCGCGCGGCCCCGGAGACGGGCGTCAGTACGGCGTACAGCGCGCCGCCGACGAGCCCCGACAGCACGAAGCTGCAGTCGATCCCGCCCGTCAGGGCCAGCAGCGGCCCCTCGTACAGCGGCGTGGACACCGCCGCGAGGCCCACGCCCGCACCCAGCGCCCAGGAGACCGTCGCGCGCGGGTGCCAGCCGGCCGTGTACCAGTACGCGCCGCCCCGTGCCCGGCGGTTGTAGACCTGGAGCGCCTCCGGGTCGTACATGCCCCGGCAACGCGCGTGACCGATCAGCGTGATCACCGCCCACGGCGTGCCGATCGCCGTCAGGAGTAGGACGAACGAGGTCATCGCCGACTGCGCGTCCGAGGCGAAGTGGCCGAGGAAGACGAAGGCCGTCGCCACGGCCGCCACCACGAGGGTCGCCCGCGCCCGGGTCGCCCGGGGCAGGATCGCGTCCAGGTCGAGGCCCATCGAGTACAGCATCAGGCCCGCGTTGCCGACCGTGCCGGCGGTCGCGGCGAGCAGCAGCGGCAGCACGTACCAGGCGGGGGAGGCCGCGACGAGCGGGCCCGCGTAGTCGAGGGCGCCCTGCGCGGCCAACGCCGTGTACGTACCGAAGAGCTGAGGGATCAGCAGACCGGCGACCAGGCCGATACAGGTGGTCCTCCAGACGGTCCTGGAGCTGTACCGCGCGGGGGATATGTAGCGGGTGTAGTCGCCGAGCAGCGTGATGAAGGCGACCGGGCCGCTCAGTCCGGCCGCCACCGCCGCGAGCACCCACGTCGGCCAGAACGAGCCGAGCAGGTACGGGGTGTCGGCCACCGGGGCCACGGTGAGGTCGCCCCCATACGCGACGAGGCCGAGGCCGAGGAGCAGGGTCATGCCGATCGCGAGCGCCTTGCTGAGCCGGAGCAGCAGGCCGTAGCCGTACACCGCGGCGACGACCGTGCAGGCGGCGAGCACCGCGTACACCACCGCGTGCGTGGCGCCGCCGGTCGGCAGGCCGGTCAGCCGGGCGAGAGTGCCGACCACGACGTCCCCGCCGATCCACAGCGTCAGGGCCGTGTAGCCGAGGGAGAGCAGCAGCCCCACCACCGAGCCGACGAGCCGGCCGCGCACGCCGAAGAAGGCGCCGCTGGACGTCGACAGGTTCGTCGCGGTGCGCAGCGATACGAGCGCGAGCGGGGCCGTCACGGCGACGCCGACGAGCGTGCCGGTGACCACGGCGCTCACGGACGCCCAGAGCCCGAGGCCGAAGGAGACCGGCAGCCAGCCGAAGACGATCACTCCGAGGCAGAGGTTCGAGCCGAGGAGGATGGCCAGGAGGTCACGCGGGCCGCTGGTGCGTTCCGCTTCGGGGATGGTGTCGACTCCGCGCTGTTCGATCGGCATGGGCGCTCCTGCGGGGCAAGCGGGCGGACAGTGTCAGGGATGCTCGGGAGTGGTGAGCTTTAGAGTGGCGCTCAATGTGACGCACTACTGACGCGTACGTCAATCCTTGGATACCTCGCGTTCACCGTTTAGAGTGTCACTCAAACAGGAGGTGTGTGGACGTGCGACTGACCCCCACGGAACGCGACCGGCTGCTGCTCTTCGGCGCCGCCGAGCTCGCGCGGGCCCGCCGGGCCCGGGGCCTTCGGCTCAATGTGCCGGAGGCGACGGCCCTCATCGCGGACACCGTCTGCGAGGCGGCCCGCGACGGCCGGCGGCTCGCCGAGGCGATCGCCGCGGCCCGGTCCGTGCTGGGCCCCGACGACGTGCTGCCGGGTGTGGCCGATGTCGTCACCGAAGTGCATGTCGAGGCCGTTTTCGACGACGGCTCGCGGCTCGCGGTCGTCTCCGACCCGATCGGCGGTCCCTCCCTGGGCGACGGCGCCCCCGGCGCGCTGCTGCCGGGCCCCACCGAGGCCGAGGAGCCCCCGGCGGTGGTCCTCACGGTCCGCAACACCGCGACCGTGCCGGTCAGCGTCACCTCCCACTTCCACTTCTTCGAGGCCAACCCACGCCTGGACTTCGACCGCGCCGCCGCCTACGGCATGCGGCTCGCCGTACCCGCCGGGTCCTCGTTCCGCTTCGACCCGGGCGGCGAGGCGGAGATCGGTCTCGTCCCGATCGGCGGCGCACGGATCGCCATCGGCTTCGCGGGCCTGGTCGACGGCCCGCTGGACGCGCCCGGCGCGAAGGACGAGGCCCTGCGGCGCGCGGCGGCCTGCGGCTACCTGGGCGTGGAGCCCACGAAGGAGGGCGAGTGATGGACCCGTACGAGTACGCATCGGTGCACGGACCCCGCGCGGGCGACCGGATCGTCCTGGGCGACTCCGGGCTCGTCGTCCGCGTGGAGGCCGACTCCCAGAAGCCCGGCGACGAGTTCCTGGCCGGCTTCGGCAAGACCGCGCGCGACGGACTTCACCTCAAGGCCGCGGCCGTCCGCGAGACCTGTGACGTCGTGATCAGCAACGTCCTCGTCATCGACGCCGTCCAGGGCATCCGCAAGGTGTCGATCGGTATTCGCGAGGGCCGGATCCACGCCATCGGGCGCGCGGGCAACCCGGACACCCTCGACGGTGTCGACGTGGTCGTCGGCACCGGCACGTCCATCGTCTCCGGCGAGGGGCTCATCGCCACCGCCGGTGCCGTGGACACCCATGTCCACCTGCTGTCCCCGCGCATCATGGAGGCCTCCCTCGCCTCTGGTGTCACCACCATCATCGGACAGGAGTTCGGTCCTGTCTGGGGGGTTGGCGTCAACTCGCCATGGGCCCTCAAGCACGCCTTCAGCGCCTTCGACGCCTGGCCGGTCAACATCGGCTTCCTGGGCCGGGGTTCGTCCTCCGACCCGGCGCCGCTGGTCGAGGCGCTCGCCGAGGGCGGGGCCTCCGGCTTCAAGGTCCACGAGGACATGGGCGCCCACACGCGTGCCCTGGACACCGCGCTGCGGGTGGCGGAGGAGTACGACGTCCAGGTCGCGCTGCACAGCGACGGCCTGAACGAGTGCCTGTCCGTCGAGGACACCCTCAAGGTCCTGGACGGCCGGACGATCCACGCCTTCCACATCGAGGGCTGCGGCGGAGGCCACGTACCGAACGTCCTCAAGATGGCGGGCGTACCGAACGTCATCGGCTCCTCCACCAACCCCACGCTCCCCTTCGGCCGCGACGCGGTCGCCGAGCACTACGGGATGATCGTCTCCGTCCACGACCTGAAGACCGACCTGCCCGGCGACGCCGCCATGGCGCGGGACCGGATCCGGGCCGGGACGATGGGGGCGGAGGACGTCCTGCACGACCTGGGCGCGATCGGGATCACCTCCTCCGACGCGCAGGGGATGGGAAGGGCCGGCGAGACCGTACGCCGGACCTTCGCCATGGCCGGGAAGATGAAGGCCGAGCTGGGCCCCATGGAGGGCGACGGCGCGCACGACGACAACGCGCGCGTGCTGCGCTACATGGCCAAGCTGACCATCAACCCGGCGATCGCCCACGGCCTCGCGCACGAGATCGGCTCGATCGAGGTCGGCAAGATGGCCGACATCGTGCTGTGGCGGCCGCAGTACTTCGGGGCCAAGCCCCAGATGGTGCTGAAGTCCGGCTTCCCCGCGTGGGGGGTCGTGGGCGATCCGAACGCGGCGACCGACACCTGCGAACCGCTCGTCCTCGGACCGCTGTTCGGAGCCCACGGAGCGACCCCGGCCGACATCTCGGTCGCGTTCGTCGCCCAGGCCGCCGTCGACCTCGGCTCCGACCGGCTGCCGACCAGGCGCCGTCGCGTCGCCGTCCGCGGGACCCGGGGCATCGGCCCCCGTGACCTGCTCCTCAACACCCGTATCGGCCAGGTGGGGGTGGACGGCCGGACCGGACTCGTGTCCCTCGACGGCGACCCGATCCGCTCCGAACCGGTCGAATCCATGTCCCTGAACCGTCTCTACTTCCTCTGAGGACTCCTCCCATGACCTTCCGAATGCCCGCCGAGTGGGCCCCGCACGAGCGCACCTGGATGGCCTGGCCCGGCTCCAACCCGACCTTCACCAACGACGAGGAGCTGGCCCAGGCCCGCACCGCGTGGGCGTCCGTCGCCCGCGCCGTACGCCGCTTCGAGCCGGTCACCGTGGTGGTCGGCCCCGGCCAGCTGGAGTCCGCGCGCGCCCTGCTCGGCGACGCGATCGACCTGGTCGAGCGTGAGCTGGACGACGCCTGGATGCGCGACATCGGCCCCACCTTCGTCAGCGACGGCACCGCCCTCGCCGCCGTGAACTGGGTGTTCAACGGCTGGGGCGCCCAGGACTGGGCCCGCTGGGAGCACGACTCCAAGATCGCCCGCCATGTCGCCGACCTCGCGGGCGTGCGGGTGGTCGACAGCCCCCTCGTCAACGAGGGCGGCGCGATCCACGTCGACGGTGAGGGAACGGTCCTGCTGACCGACACCGTCCAGCTCGGCCCGGGCCGCAACCCCGAGTGGAGCCGCGCCGAGGTCGAGGCGGAGATCCACGCCAAGCTCGGCACGACCAAGGCGATCTGGCTCCCGCACGGCCTGACCGGCGACTACGGCCTGTACGGCACCCAGGGCCACGTCGACATCGTCGCCGCCTTCGCCCGGCCCGGCACCGTGGTCGTCCACAGCCAGCAGGACCCGGCCCACCCGGACTACGAGCGCTCGCGGCTGTACGTCGACATCCTCAGCCGTCAGACGGACGCCAAGGGCCGTCAGCTGGAGGTCGTGGAGATCCCGGCCCCGACCGTCCTGAAGGACGAGGAGGGCGACTGGGTCGACTACTCGTACATCAACCACTACCTCTGCAACGGCGGTGTGGTCCTGTGCGGCTTCGACGACCCGAACGACGAGATCGCGGCGGGCATCTTCCGCCGCCTGTTCCCGGAGCGGATCGTCACCCTGGTCGACGCGCGCGCGATCTTCGCGGGCGGGGGCGGCATCCACTGCATCACGCAGCAGCAGCCGAAGGTCTGACCCGCGGCTCCGGTCGGCGACGGCCGCACGCGGGGCGACCGCGTGCGGCCTCGTCGGCACCGGGGAGGAACGGGTCCGCGACACCGAGGCCGAGACGATCGGGTAGAACGTACGAGTGAGCAGCATCAGCCCGAATTCCTCCGCTTCCTCCTCCGGCCCCACCCCGGCGTCCTCCTCGGCGTCTTCCTCGGCGTCCTCCTCCGCCTCGCGCCGGCGCCGCAACCAGGCGGCGCCGCCCCGGGAGGACGTCCTCGCCGCCGCCATGGCCACCGTCGCCGAGCGCGGGCTCGACGGGCTGACCATGGCCGGGCTCGGGCGCGAGGTCGGGATGAGCAGCGGGCACCTGCTCTACTACTTCCGCACCAAGGACGAGCTGCTGCTCCAGACCCTGGAGTGGAGCGAGGGGCGGCTCGGCGCCGAGCGCAGCGCGCTGCTCTCCCGGCCCGGAAGCTGCGCCGAACGCCTCGACGGCTACGTCGACGTCTACGTGCCGGACGGGCCCCGCGACCCGCACTGGACGCTCTGGCTGGAAGTCTGGAACCGCTCCCAGAACGCCGACGACGACGCCCGCGCCCGGCAGGCCGCCATCGAGGGCGCCTGGCACCGCGACCTCGTCGCGCTGATCGCCGAGGGCGTCTCGCGCGGCGAGTTCCGGCCCGTCGACCCCGACCGGTACGCCACCCGGATGCGCGCCCTGCTCGACGGGTTCAGCGTCCATGTCGCGGTCGGCATCCCCGGCACCAGCCGCGAACAAGTCCTCGCCCACGTACGGGAGTTCGTGGCCGAAACCCTGCTGCTGCGACCGTAACGTACGCAAGTAGACCCGATCGTTGCCCCCTCCACCCTTGTTGCGCCCGCTTCACGTCCGGCACGGTTCCGGATCATGGGACGAGAGCACTGGAAGAAGATCTGGGTCGGGTCGGCCGGCAACATGGTCGAGTGGTTCGACTGGTTCGTGTACGCGAGCTTCGCCACGTACTTCGCGGGGGCGTTCTTCCCCGAGGGCAATGACACCGCCAAGCTCATGAACACCGCCGGCATCTTCGCCGTCGGCTTCTTCATGCGCCCCGTCGGCGGCTGGCTGCTGGGCCGGGTCGGCGACCGCAAGGGCCGCAAGGCGGCGCTCACCCTGACCGTGACGCTGATGTCCGCCTCCGCCCTGCTGATCGCCGTCGCCCCGACGTACTCCGTCGCGGGCTACGGCGGCGCGGCGGTCCTGCTGATCGCGCGCCTCCTCCAGGGCCTCTCGGTCGGCGGCGAGTACGCGGCCAGCGCGACCTATCTGACCGAGGCGTCGGCGCCGCAGCACCGTGGCTTCGCCTCCAGCTTCCAGTACGTCTCGATGACCGCGGGACAGATCCTCGGCCTCGGCCTGCAGATCGTCCTCCAGCGCACCATGTCGACGGAGGCGCTGCACAGCTGGGGCTGGCGCATCCCGTTCATCATCGGCGCGCTCGGCGCGGCCGTCGTCTTCTACCTGCGGCGGAACATGCTGGAGACGGAGGTGTACGAGGAGACCGCCGACGACGGCGTGGCCGAGGGCGAGAAGGGCACGATGAAGGCGCTGTGGGCGCACAAGCGGGAGGCGTTCCTGGTCATCGCGCTCACCATGGGCGGGACGCTGGCCTACTACACGTACACCACCTATCTGACGAAGTACCTCTCCAACTCGGCGGGGCTGCCGAAGCAGACGGCGACCCTGGTCTCCTTCTGCGCGCTGATCGTCTTCGCCTGCCTGCAGCCGCTGGCCGGGCGTCTGTCGGACCGGATCGGCCGCCGGCCGCTGCTGATCACCTTCGCGCTGGGCTCGACCTTCCTGACCGTGCCGATCATGACGATGCTCCAGCACGCGGGCTCCTTCTGGCCGGCGTTCGGCCTCTCGCTGCTCGCGCTGGTCGTCATCACCGGCTACACCTCCATCAACGCGTGCGTGAAGGCGGAACTCTTCCCGACCGGCATCCGCGCGCTCGGCGTCGCCCTCCCGTACGCCATCGCCAACGCGCTCTTCGGCGGCACGGCGGAGTACGTGGCCCTGTGGTTCAAGGACGCGGGCATCGAGTCCGGCTACTACTGGTACGTGGCGGGGTGCGCGGCGGTGTCGCTGGTCGTGTACCTGGCGATGCGGGAGACGCGGGACATCGATCTGGGGAGGGTGGGCCGGAAGACGGCGGAGCCGAAGGGCACGCGGGAGACGGCGCCGACCTCCGCCGTCTGACCGGGGTCACTGCTGCGTCGCCGCCCCCAGCCGCTGCTGGAGCTTCTGGAGGACGTCGGTCGAGCTCCTGGTCAGCGTGGCCGCGTTGGCCCGTGTCTCGTAGGCGATCACGCTGACCACGGTGGCTCCCTGCCGGCCGGTGTGCAGGACGTAGGGCAGGTCGGTCTTCGCGCCCGTGGCGTCCGCCGTCTGGGTGCCCTCCTCGGTCGTCACCTGTTCCAGGCCGGCGACGTCCGGCGCCGTGGCCTGGCGGACGTCCGCCCAGCGCACCTTGTCGAACTGCTGCGTCGGGCAGCGGCGAGTCGTCTCCTGCGAGTCGTCCATGAACGACTCGGCCGTCGCCACGTCCGCGAACACGCGGACGTCGGTGGTCCCGATGAGCTGCGTCTGGTTGTTGATGACCGAGCGGGCGACCGCGGCCAGCGTGCCCGAGCGGGCCGCCTGGGTGAACCCCTTGCAGTCCTTCGACACCTCGTACTCGCTCGCCGGGTCCTGTTCGTACGGGTCGCTCCGCTTGTACGCGGGCCCCCAGTCCTCGGGCCGAAGGGCCACGGCGACCGCGAGGGTGTGGGCCCTCGCACGGGCCGCCTCGTCGTCCACCGCGACGGAGGGCGACGGGGACGTGCTCGCCGCCGACCCGCCGTCGTCGTCACCGCCGCCCTGCAGCATCGCCACGAGCGCCACCGCCAGGCCGAGGGCGACGACCACGCCGGCCCCGGCGATCAGGAGAGTGCGGCGGCGTCGGCCGCCGTCCGGGGGAGGGGGCTCCGAGCCGCCGGGGGGAACAGGGGGGACGCCTCCGCCGCCCGAGCCAGGGGGGACGTGTCCGCCGCCCGACCCCGGCGGCGGGATGCTGCCGCCGCCCGAGCTCGGGCCGAGTGGCCCGGGGGGTGGTCCCGCCGGCGGGCCGGACGGGGGGCCGGAAGGTGGCTGAGTGCTCATACAGGGACCCGTACCACCCCACCACCGCCCGCATCCTGAGACCGTCATCCCGTCACCCGTACAGATGTGGCAGACTGCCCGCGTGCTCGCTACCCCCATGATTATCGGCAGCAGCGCGCCGGTCCGCAGTGGCCGCTGAACCGCGACTCCACCCCCGCGGCAGTGGACACCGTGCCCCAGACCCGCGCGCAGACCTCTCGCACCCGCGAGGGGTTTTTTCGTTTTCCGGCCCCACCACCGCCGGAAACGGACAGCGCGTGAGAATGGGGGCAAGTGGATCCAGACCTTCCGGAGCCACATCCGACAGGAGCCATCAGAGCCATGACCACGGAGAACGACGAGAGCTCGCGTCTCGACGACAGCTTCCACGTCTTCGACACGACGCTGCGCGACGGAGCCCAGCGTGAAGGCATCAACCTCACCGTCGCGGACAAGCTGACCATCGCGCGACACCTCGACGACTTCGGCGTCGGCTTCATCGAGGGCGGCTGGCCCGGCGCCAACCCGCGCGACACGGAGTTCTTCGCCCGCGCCCAGCAGGAGATCACGTTCAAGAACGCGCAGCTCGTCGCGTTCGGCGCGACCCGCAGGGCCGGCGGCAGGGCCGCCGAAGACCCGCAGGTCAAGGCGCTCCTCGACTCCGGCGCCCCCGTCATCACCCTGGTCGCCAAGTCGCACGACCGGCACGTCGAGCTCGCCCTGCGCACCACCCTGGACGAGAACGTGGAGATGGTCCGCGACACCGTCTCCTACCTCCGCTCGCAGGGCCGCCGCGTCTTCGTCGACTGCGAGCACTTCTTCGACGGCTACAAGGCCAACCCGCAGTACGCCAAGGACGTCGTCCGCGCCGCCGCCGAGTCCGGCGCCGACGTCGTGATCCTCTGCGACACCAACGGCGGCATGCTCCCCGCCCAGATCCAGGCCGTCGTCGCCACCGTCCTCGCCGACACCGGTGCCCGGCTCGGCATCCACACCCAGGACGACACCGGCTGCGCCGTCGCCAACACCCTCGCCGCCGTCGACGCGGGCGCCACGCACGTCCAGTGCACCGCCAACGGCTACGGCGAGCGGGTCGGCAACGCCAACCTCTTCCCCGTGGTCGCCGCCCTGGAGCTCAAGTACGGCAAGAAGGTGCTGCCCGAGGGCGCCCTCGCCGACATGACCCGGATCTCGCACGCCATCGCCGAGGTCGTCAACCTCACGCCCTCCACCCACCAGCCGTACGTGGGTGTCTCGGCCTTCGCCCACAAGGCCGGGCTGCACGCCTCCGCGATCAAGGTCGACCCGGACCTCTACCAGCACATCGACCCCGAGCTCGTCGGCAACACCATGCGGATGCTGGTCTCCGACATGGCGGGCCGCGCCTCCATCGAGCTGAAGGGCAAGGAGCTCGGCGTCGACCTGGGCGGCGACCGCGCGCTTGTCGCCCGGGTCGTCGACCGGGTCAAGGAGCGCGAGCTCAAGGGCTACACGTACGAGGCCGCCGACGCCTCCTTCGAGCTGCTCCTGAGAGAGGAGGCCGAGGGCCGCGCCCGCCGCTACTTCCGTACGGAGTCCTGGCGCGCGATCGTCGAGGACCGGCCCGACGGCACCCACGCCAACGAGGCCACCGTGAAGCTCTGGGCCAAGGGCGAGCGGATCGTCGCCACCGCCGAGGGCAACGGCCCCGTCAACGCCCTCGACCGGGCGATGCGGGTCGGTCTGGAGCGGATCTACCCGCAGCTCGCCAAGTTCGAGCTGGTGGACTACAAGGTCCGCATCCTGGAGGGCCGCCACGGCACGGAGTCCACGACCCGCGTCCTGATCACCACCAGCGACGGCAACGCCGAGTGGTCGACGGTCGGCGTCGGGGAGAACGTGATCGCCGCGTCCTGGCAGGCGCTGGAGGACGCGTTCACGTACGGGCTGCTGCGGGTCGGGATCGAGCCGGCCGAGTAGAAGGCCCAGTGGAGCTCAGTGGAGCTCAGTGGAGCTCAGTGGAAGGCCGAGTGGAAGCCGGGAGGGTCCTCAATGTCTCGTAGTCACCCTTTAGGGGTAGTTTCGATGGTATGAGGACCAGGCCGTTCCACCTTCTGTCGGCCCTTGCCGGGCTGGCAATGCTGCTGCTCCTGGTCCTGGCCCCCGCAGCGGGGGCCGGGACCACCGGGATCATGGGGATTCCGGACGCCGGCGCGGCCCTGAAGCAGGGGCCGGTGTACGTCGATCCGGGCGCGCGCGACCAGCTCTCCACGGCCGAGGAGAATGCCCTCGCCCAGAAGATCAAGGACGCGGACAAGCCGCTCTTCGTCGCCGTGCTGCCCGCGAACAGCGAGTACCCGCCCCAGAACCTGCTGCGCAATCTGCGCACCGAGACCGGGGTGACCGGGCTCTACGCGGTCCGCCTCGGTGACGGATTCGACGCCGGCGCCGACCGCACCGTGATGTCCGCGAACGCCGTGGACAACCTGGTCACCGCCGTGCGCCAGCCCGGGGTCGACGCGGCCACCGAGCTGAACAACTTCGTGGACCAGGCCCTGCCGACCCTGCGCGGCAACGCCCCCTCCTCCTGGGGCTCGGTCGGCGCCGACGACGGCGTCCCGGTGGGCGGCCTGATCACGCTCGGCGCGGTCGTCGCAGCGGGCGGCGCGTCCGCGTACGCGATCGTCCGCCGCAAGCGGCTCCGCAAGGAGGCCGAGGAGCGCGAGGCCCTCGACAAGCTGCGGGTCGTCGTGGACGAGGACATCACCGCCTTCGGCGAAGAGCTCGAACGCCTCGACTTCCACCCCGCGGAGCCCGGCGCCGACGACGCGAAGCGCGGCGACTACGAGCGCGCCCTCGACTCGTACGACAAGGCCAAGTCCCTCATGGGCTCCGCCACGCGCCCGCACGACGTCAAGCCGGTGACCCAGGCCCTGGACGACGGCCGCTACTCGCTCGCGGTCCTCGCCGCGCGCCGCGAGTCCCGGGCGCTGCCCGAGCGCCGTCCGCCCTGCTTCTTCGACCCGCGCCACGGCCCGTCCCTGGAGGACAGGACGTGGACCCCGGCGGGCGGCTCCGCCCGCGAGGTCCCGGTCTGCGCCGCCGACGCCGCCCGTCTCGACGACGGGCAGGAGCCCATGGCCCGTACCGTCGAGACCTACGACGGCCGCCGCCCGTACTGGGAGGCGGGACCGGCCTACGGCCCCTGGGCCGGCGGCTACTTCGGCGGCGGCATGCTCCCCGGCCTCCTCGTCGGCACCATGCTCGGCTCGATGCTCGCCACCCCCGCCTACGCCGGCGAGTACGGCGGCGGGGAGTTCGCGGGCGGCGACTTCTCCGGAGCCGACTTCAGCTCCGGCGACTTCGGCGGCGGTGGCGGCTTCGGGGACTTCGGCGGTGGTGGGGACTTCGGCGGCGGAGGGTTCTAGACAGCCCGCGCTACGAGAGTCCCCTCACCCTCACGGTGCGATCTCGAACCGGGGTGGCTGGAGACCGGCGAGGCAGCTCGTGTCCGGCGCGTCCGGACGGTCGAAGAACGAGACGGTCATCGTCTGCGCGCACGTCGATTCGGCGAAGACCACGTGCGCGACGTAGGGGACCTCGACGGCGATGGAACGGCTCAGTGTGCGGGCGGCGTACGGTCCGTTGCTCGGCGCGGTCTGGGAGTCGAACCCTCCGGACAGGACGAACGTCGGGATGTCGCTGCGGGTCAGGTCCCGGATCGAGGGCGGTGCCGCGGGGACGTTCCAGGCCCGGCAGTCCGCGTGCAGCCAGGCGAGCTGCGGTGCGTTGGCCTGCACGGAGCGGGGGAACGACGGGAACAGGCGCCGCCCTGCCCGGAGCACGTCGGCCTCGCTCTCGTACGGTGTCCACTCGCTGCAGAAGACGCCGTAGGAGAGCCCGTGGGCCACCCGGCCGATGGCCTGCGGGCTGAGCTTGCCACCCGCCCACTGCTCGGCGATCCGCCGTGGGTCGCCGTGGGCCAGTTCGTCGAGGGAACGGGGCACTCCGGCCGCCAGGTGGCTGGCTGAGGTCAGCCAGTTCACCAGGACTCCGCCGTCCAGCACGACCTTCACCGGCTCCGGCTGGCCCGGGACCGTGACGGTGGTGGTGACCGGTCGGGCCTCGAGTTCGACCACGAGGCGCTCGAAGGTGGCCTTGAGGTTCGGATAGCGGGTGTTGCAGGCGGGCTGCTCCGCGCATGCCTTGAAGATGCCGTCGAAGCCCTCTCGCGCGGCCTTCCAGGTCACGGCGCCGCCTGCCAGGGACGGTGGCAGGACGCCGTCGATGCCGACCGACCTGATGCCCTTCGGGTGCAGACGCATGTACTGGAGCGCCAGGTCGGTGCCGTAGGAGATGCCGAACACGTTCCACCGCTTGAGGCCCAGTGCCTTGCGCAGGCCGTCGTAGTCGGCCGCGCTCTCGGTGCCGTTGTAGGCGCTGAGATCGGCCCCGCGGCTCACCAGGCTGTCGCGGCATTCCCGCAACGCCTCGACGTGCAGGCGTCCGGTGGACCGTGCGCCGAAGACGAGATCGAGGGCGCTCGCGTTGAACTCGTCGACGTTCGGGCAGGTGAGTTCCGGGTCGGCCGAGTAGGTCCCGCGCTGGGACATGAAGATCACGTCGCGGTCGCGGTTCAGGCCGCCGGCGAGCGCCATCGGGATCTCGGAGACGGCGTCGTCGCCGGGTCCGCCGGCGAACCACACGATCGGGTCGGGCTTCGGTGTGCTGGTGACCGCGGGAATGATCGCGACCCCGAGGGTGATCCTTCGCCCCTTGTGCCGTGATCGCTTCTCGGGCACGGTGAGCGTTCCGCAGCGGGCTCGCTCCAGATCGGGGATCGGGTCCGCCGTCCTCGGGCAGGGGCCCGGCTTGAAGTGGGCGTCGCCGGCTTTCCGGGCGACCGTGCCGATCGGCGCTCCGTCGCCGGATCCGGCTCGGGCGGGCATCGCGGCCAGGCCGACGACGAGGGCACCGGCCGTGGCTCCGGCCAGCGCGGCCGGGAACCGGCGCGCCGCGCGCCGCCGGTGTCGGAGTGGTCCGAGGGACATCATGTGCGCTCCGATTCAGGGGTGATGGTGAACGGCTTCGGTTCGAGCCCCGCCACGCAGCTCGTGTCGGGCGAGGTCGGGCGCGCGAGGAAGGAGCCCAGGACGCTCTGCGCGCAGGGCGACTGGGGCACCACCCAGTGGCCGATGCCCGGAACGCGTACGGCGGTCGAGCGGGGCAGCGTGCGGCCCGCGTACGGACCCCACTTCGCACCGGTCTTGGCGTCGAAGGTCCCGTTGACGATGAGCGCGGGCACCTCGCTTGAGGTCGTCACGCGCTGGACGGCGGTGCGGTCCGGGACGTTCCAGGCGCGGCAGACCTCGTGCTCGAACGGGAGCTGCGGCGCCTGCGCGAGGACCGAGTCCGGCCAGCCCGGGAAGGCCCTGCGGCCCGCCTTCAGCAGGTCGGAGCGTGAGTACCCGGGCACCCACTCGGCGCAGGCCACCGACTGGGTCAGCCCGTGGGCGAACTCGCCGATGACGGGCGTCGCTCCGGCGGCGCGGGCCCGCGCGAAGCGCTCCGGGCGTCCGTGGGCGAGTTCGTCGAGGGCGGCGGGGACGTCGACGGCCGGGACGGCGTTGGCGACCAGCAGGTTCACCAGGGCGCCCCCGTCGAGGACGACCTTCACCGGGTCGCCGCCGCCCGGCGGGGGCACGGTCAGCGTGAGGGGCTGCGCTTCGAGGCGCCGGACCTGCTCCGTCAGCGTGAGGGGGAGGTCCGGGTAGCGGCTCTTGCAGCGGGGCTGGGCCGCGCACGCGTCGAGGATCGCGCCGATCCCCTCCTGGGCGCTGTCCCAGGTCCACGGCAGGCTCACGATCTGCGGGGGCACGACGGAGTCGATCGCCACGGAGCGGATGCCCTGGGGGTGCCGGCGCAGGAAGGTGAGGGCCAGGTCGGTGCCGTAGGAGTAGCCGTAGACGTTCCACCGGGGGATGCCGAGCGCCTTGCGCAGGGCGGCGAAGTCGGCGGCGTTCTCGGTGGTGTTGTAGGCGCGGAGGTCGACTCCGTCGGCCGTCAGACGGTCCCGGCACTGCTTCGTCGCGCGGACCAGGAGGCGCCCGGTCGACGGCGCGTCGTAGCGCAGCCCCACGGCGTCGGCGTAGAACCGGTCCACTTCCGGGCAGGCGAGGTTCGGCCGGGTGTGGAGCGTTCCGCGCTGGGCCATGACGATCAGGTCGCGGTCCCGGTTCACGCCGGCGTCGATCAGAAAGGGGATGTCCCCGATCGCGTCGCCTCCGGGGCCGCCGGTCATGAAGACCACCGGGTCCTCGGCCGGTTTCGCCGACGCGGCCGGGATGATCGCGACGGCCAGCCGGACGGTCCGCCCGCTCCGGTGGGTGCGGCTCTCGGGCACCTCCAGGACGCCGCACCGCCCGGGGACGGGCTCGGGTGTGGCGGGGCAGGGGCCGGGCACGAACCGGCCGGGCGGTCCTGACACGGCCTCACGGACGGTCGGTGGGGCGGCGCCGCCGGGTGTCATGCCGGCGGTGCCGAGGAAGGCCAGTCCCGCCGCGACGAGCGCCGTCGTGGTGCGCGCCCGCCTTCGTCCGGTCCCGCTCCCGCCGCTCGTGTGAACGGAGGGCGGGCAGCCCGGACCGTCGCCTTGTGCCGTCATGTGAACCCGTCTCCCTGACGTCCTGGGCCCGCCCCGTGTCGCCGGGGCGGGCACTGCGTACGCCAGCCTGGGCGCGCGGGGAGACGTCCACCACTCGTGGACTCCAGTCGGGGCAGTCGGCGTCACCCCCAGGCACCCGGGCCCAGGCACTCGGGCCCCAGGCACCCGGGCCCAGGACCGGCGGGGGTCACACCAGGGGCTTCACCGACATCAACAGGTGCTGGTGGATCCCGTCCGCCCGGTCCGTGATCAGGGCGCGCTGGCCGGGGCCGAGCAGATGGACGCGTACGGACTCGGTGTCGAAGGAGCCGAGCGCGTCCAGCAGATACCCCGGGTTGAACGCGACCGTGATCGCCTCCGCCCCTTCCAGGACCGCCGCGAGCCGCTGCGACGCCACGTCGTCCTCGTACCCGGCCTGGAGGTGCACGGCGTCGCC
Source organism: Streptomyces sp. NPDC058579 (assembly GCF_042718575.1). NCBI lineage: Bacteria > Bacillati > Actinomycetota > Actinomycetes > Kitasatosporales > Streptomycetaceae > Streptomyces > Streptomyces sp. NPDC058579. The sequence continues at coordinate 67,653 of NZ_JBHXPI010000021.1, read as the reverse complement.
GGTGAAGGCGAGCTGGACCGGGCTGTCGCCCTCCGCGACCACCGCGACCCGCTTCACGGCCTCGACCAGCGGGGCCCGCTCCGTCACGGCGACGGCGTGCTCGCCGAGCGAGAACAGCTTGTCGTGGCGGGGGAGTCGCCCGTCGAGCAGCCGGGTCGTCGTGCGCGTCCCCTCGCTCTCGAAGCCGATCGAGCCGCCGTCGAGGGCGAGCCGGACCGTCCCCGCGGCCGAGGCGAGCGAGCGGGCGATCTCGGTCAGCCGCCGCGCGGGCACGACGACATCCGCACCGGCCTCGCCCTCCCCGTCGCCCTCCGGCTTCCACTCCAACGTCCGCACCGCGTACCGGTACCGGTCGGTCGCGGCCAGCGTCATCCTCGTACCGTCCAGGGCCAGCCGGATCCCCGTCAGGACCGGCAGCGAGTCGTCCCGGCCGGCCGCCACGGCCACCTGCCCGACCGCCGCCGCGAAGGCCTCGGCCTCCACCACGCCCCGGAACGCGGGCAGTTCCGGCTGCGCCGGATAGTCGTCGAGCGGCAGCAGCGAGAGCCCGAAGCGGGCGTCCCCGCCGGTCACCGAGAGCCGCGCCCCCTCGATCGCGCCCTCCACCGGCCCCCTGGGCAGCACCTTGCAGATGTCGAGCAACCGCCGCCCGAGCACCAGCGCCCGGCCCTCCCGCACGGTCTCCGCCTCGACGTCGATGCGCGCCGACGCCTCGTAGTCGAGCCCGGAGACCCGCAACCGCCCGTCTCTCACCTCCAGAAGCAGCCCCCCGAGCACGGGCACGGGCGACCGCGCGGGAAGCACACGCGCGGCCCAGGCCACGGCATCGGTCAACTCACTGCTGTCGATACGGAATTCCATGCCCTCGACGCTAGCGGCCGCCACTGACAACGCCCGGCCGCCACTGGCAACGCCTGCGCCGCCGGAACGCCGAGCGCCCGCCCTCCGTCGGAACGGAGAGGCGGGCGCGCTCGTATGCACAGGCCGCGAGAGTCGCGGGAGCCGCGAGAGCCGCGGCGGTCGCGAACGGTCAGGCGGCGGCCTTGATCGCGGAGATGTCGAAGTTCAGCTTCACCTTGTCGCTGACCATCACACCGCCGGTCTCCAGCGCCGCGTTCCAGGTCAGGCCCCACTCGGAGCGGAGGATCTCGGCCGAGCCCTCGAAGCCGACGCGCTCGTTGCCGTAGGGGTCCGTGGCGGTGCCGTTGAACTCCAGGTCGATGGAGAGCGGCTTCGTCACGTCCTTGATCGTCAGGTCTCCGGTCACGCGGTACTTGTCGCCGCCCAGCTGCGCCGCCTCCGTCGAGCGGAAGGTCATCAGCGGGAACTGCTCGGCGTCGAAGAAGTCGCCGCTGCGCAGGTGGCCGTCACGGTCGCCGATGCCGGTGTCGATCGAGGCGATCTTGACGTCGATCGTGGCGGAGGAGGCGCCCGGGTTCGAGCCGTCCAGGTTCAGGGTGCCCTCGTGCTCGGCGAAGGAGCCGCGCACGTTGGTGACCATCGCGTGACGGACGGTGAAGCCGATGCTGCTGTGCGCCGGGTCGATCGCGTACTGACCGGTCAGCGCGGCCAGCGCCGGGTCGACGGGGAGGGTGGCGACGGCGGTGGCGGTGTCGTTGGTCTTGCGGCCGAAGATGCCCATGACGTGCTCCTTGGGGGACGGAGTTCCGGAGGGGTGCCGGAGGGGGTCCGGACCCGGTTTCCAGTTCGTTGAACCTTCAACGAGAACCACCGTAGCGCTATTCCGTTCAACATTCAACATCTCTGGTCGAAGTCCACCCGCGTCCGCCGGATGTCCACCCGCTTGGACTAACCGCAAGCGGTTCTTGGACTGCCGGAGCCCCCGGGCCGCGATCTCGTTGACGGTGCCCGCCGCACGGGCCCAACTAGTCCCCATGCCCCTCCCCAAGTCGCGAAGAATCCGTGCCGCCTGCGCGCTCGCCGCAGCGTCGTCCGCCGTGTTCGCCCTGTCCGGACCTGCCCTCGCGCAGGAGGAGGGCTCGGCGGACGCCACCGCAGAGAGCCTCATCCGCTCCGACCGGCTCTCCGTCGCCGTCGCCCAGGACTTCCCGCGCGTCCTCTCGTACACGGACCGCGCCACCGGCGCCCGCCTCCTCGGCAGTACGGCCCCGGTCACCCAGGTCGTCCTCAACGGCATCGCCCACCCCGTCCGCGCCACCGGCGCCCCCGTCCTGACCGGCACCTCCGCCGCGTACACCCTTGCCTTCCCGGACCTGCCGGGCGTCGAGATCGACGCGCGCCTGAGCGTCAGCGGCCGGGCCACCACCTTCAAGGTCACCGCCGTCCGCGACACCGAGGCCTTCCGCGTCGGCACGATCGACATACCCGGCCACGACCTGGTCTCCGTCGGCTCCTCGGACGCCGGCGCCGAGACCGCCTTCACACGGCTCGACCCGGACTCCACCCGTACCGCCGACGTCTTCGCCGACATCACCGACGCCACCCCTGCGGAGCCCACGGCGACCGGCGCCAGCTACGCCCTCGTCAACACCGGCTCCCTCGCCGCCGCCGTCGAGTCGAACTCCTCGTACGACAAACCCTCCGGCCAGAGCGCCCGCGACGGCGCCCGCTTCTGGCACCAGGCCCGCAAGAACGGCACCGAGACCCGCGTCGGCGTCTGGTCGGGCCAGTGGACCTACCGGGGCGAGGGCGCCCCCGCCCCCGAGCGCGGCGACAACCTCCCCTGGGCCAAGGTCGTCGTCACCCCCGACGCCAACGCCGACGGGAAGACCGACTGGCAGGACGGCGCGCTCGCCTTCCCCGCCATCGGGATCAAGGCCCCGGGCAGCGAGGAGACCCCGGACCGGGTGATCGCCCACATCCCGTTCAACTTCGCCTCCAACGCCACCCACCCCTTCCTGCGCACCCTCGACGACGTCAAGCGGATCTCCCTCGCCACCGACGGACTCGGCCAGTTCGCGCTGCTCAAGGGGTACGGCTCCGAGGGCCACGACTCCGCGCACCCCGACTACGGCGGCAACTACAACAAGCGCGCCGGCGGCCTCGCCGACCTCAACACCCTCCTGAAGGAGGGCAGGAAGTGGGGCGCGGGCTTCGGCGTCCACGTCAACGCCACCGAGTCGTACCCGGAGGCGAAGAACTTCAGCGAGACGCTCGTCGACAGGACGAAGCCGGGCTGGAACTGGCTCAACCAGAGCTACTACATCGACCAGCGCCGGGACATCAACAGCGGCGACCTCGCCCGCCGCTTCCAGCAGCTCCGCGAGGAGACCGACCCCAACCTGTCGATGCTCTACATCGACGTCTACTACACGCACGGCTGGATCGCCGACAAGACGATGCAGGCCGTGCAGGGGCAGGGCTGGAACGTCGCCACCGAGTGGTCCGAGAAGTTCGAGCGGGCCTCGCTCTGGTCCCACTGGGCCAACGACCTGAACTACGGCGGCGCCACCAACAAGGGCCTCAACTCCCAGATCGTCCGCTTCATCCGCAACGGCGAGAAGGACGTCTGGAACAACCACCCGGTCCTCGGCCAGACCGCCCTCGAGGACTTCGAGGGCTGGACCGGCGAGACCGACTGGAACCACTTCTACGCCAACATCTGGCAGAAGAACCTGCCCGCCAAGTACCTCCAGCAGCAGAAGATCACCCGCTGGAACGGCAACGACCTCACCTTCACCGGCGGTGTCCGCGGCACCGTCGAGGACGGCCGCCGCACGTTCTACGAGAACGGCCGCAAGGTCCTCGACGGCGAGAACTACCTCCTGCCCTGGGACGGCGGGAAGAAGCTGTACCACTACAACAAGAGCGGCGGGAAGACGACCTGGGCCGTGCCCGCCGGCACCCGCTCGTACACCGTCCACAAGCTCACCGACAACGGCCGCGTGAAGACCGCCACCGTCCGGCCGGTCAACGGGACGATCACGCTCGACGCCGTCGCCGGTCAGCCCTACGTCCTCCACCCCGACCGCGCCCCCGAGCCCCGCGACCCGCGCTGGGGCCAGGGCACCCCGGTCGACGACCCCGGCTTCAACGACGAGCGGCTCCGGTCCTGGTCGAAGACCGGCACGGTCGCCCGTGACACCGACGACCAGGGCCGCAACAGCGCCGCACTCACCGGCTCCGCCGCCGCCTCCGTCCACCAGCGGATCACCGGCCTCACCCCCGGCGCCCGCTACACCGCCTCCGCGCTGATCGAGGTCGAGCCCGGGAAGACCCGCCCGACCACGCTCTCCGTCGGCGGGAAGGCCGTCACCGTGGAGCGCTCGGCCGTCGAGGACCGGGTCGCCGCCTCCGACTGGAACGGCACCCGCCTCCAGCGCGCCAAGGTCACCTTCACCGCGCCCGCCGGCGGCTCCACCACCCTCAAGATCCAGGCCGCGAGCGGCTCCGACGCCACCGTCCGGATCGACGACGTCCGGATCGTCGCCAACAACCCCGCCACCAAGCCGGACGCCCTCGCGTACGAGGACTTCGAGGCCGTCGACCAGGGCTGGGGCCCCTTCCTCAAGGGCGACTCCGGCGGTACGACCGACCCCCGCACCCACATCGCCCAGCTGCACGCCCCGTACACCCAGTCAGGCTGGAACGGGAAGCTGATCGACGACGTCATCGGCGGCGCCGAGTCGCTGAAGTCGCACGACGAGAACAGCGGCCTGGTCTACCGCACCGCGCCCTGGACGGTCCCGATGAAGGACGGGCACAGCTACCGGATCGCGTACGACCACCAGTCCAGCCACGCGGGCGCCTACGAATGGGTCACCGGCTACGACCGCGCGGACGGGACCTCGGTGGAGACCCGCCGTACGCCCCTCGGGCAGCAGCGGACCACCGGGCAGTTCTCCGAGACCGTGACGGCCGGCTGCGGCGACACCTGGACCGGGCTGCGCAAGCGCGCCGACGCCCCCGACGGCGCCGACTTCGTCCTCGACGGCTTCACCGTCACCGACCTCGGCCCCGCGCCCGAGAAGGCCGCCTGCGGCACGCTCGCGATCGCCGCCCCGGAGACCCTGGAGCCGGGCCGTCCGAACCAGGTCACCGCCACCTTCACCAACGACGAGAGCGGCGCCGTCCCCGGCGCCTCGGCCGCCCTGGAGCTGCCCGAGGGCTGGACCGCGGAACCGGCCGCCCCGGTGGCCCTGGGCACGGTCGCCGCCGGCGCGAAGGCGACCGCGACCTGGCAGGTGACACCCCCGGCGGACGCCGCCCACCAGCCGTACGCCCTCGGCTCGACGCTCACGTACACCGTCGGGGGAGAGGCGCGGAAACTGACCGCCGCCACCACGGTCCGTACGCTGCCCCCGGCGCCCACCGCCGACAGCTGGGCGAGCGACCTGGAGTGGACCTCGGCCACGAACGGCTGGGGGCCGGTCGAACGCGACGGCTCCAACGGCGAGACGGGCACCGGTGACGGCGCCCCGCTCAAGGTCGGGGGCGTGACGTACGCGAAGGGCCTGGGCACCCACGCCCCGGCCAAGGTCCGCTACTACCTGGGCGGGAAGTGCACCACCTTCACCGCCGAGGTGGGTGTGGACGACGTCCAGACCACGCGCGGGACGGTCAGCTTCAGCGTCCTCGCCGACGGCACGGAGAAGGTCGCGTCCCCGGTCCTGAAGGCGACCGACCCGGCCTGGTCGCTCACCGCCGACGTCACCGGAGCCGCCTACGTCGAGCTGGTGGCGGGGGACGGCGGCGACGGCAACGGCAACGACCACGCGGACTGGGGGAACGCGCGCTTCCACTGCGGCGGCTGACCGGAGGAAGGCGAAGGGCGCCCCACCGCACCTCTACGGGTACGGTGGGGCGCCCGACGTTCACCGCCGACGGCCAGGCACGCGGCTATGTGGGAAACCCACAACCAGAGGGGCCCTCCGGCTGTCGACTCGGTCCTCACTGACCCCGGTTCTGTCTTACTCCACCAGGATTCCGCTCGGGAGACTGTACGGAGTCGACGGCGGGATTTCCTTGGTCGACTTCGTAGGGTCAGTACATGACCGTTGTGGACCAGATCCCGAGCGAGCCGACCGACGCCCGAGGCCGTGTGGCCGAGCTGCACGCCCTGCGCGAGGAGGCCCGGCGCGGGCCGAGCGAGCGGGCGACCGAGGCGCAGCACGCCAAGGGCAAGCTCACCGCTCGCGAGCGCATCGAGCTGCTGCTCGACGCCGGTTCCTTCAACGAGGTCGAGCAGCTGCGCCGGCACCGCGCGCAGGGCTTCGGCCTGGAGGCCAAGAAGCCGTACACCGACGGTGTCATCACCGGCTGGGGCACGGTCGAGGGCCGTACGGTCTTCGTCTACGCGCACGACTTCCGGATCTTCGGCGGCGCCCTCGGTGAGGCCCACGCCACCAAGATCCACAAGATCATGGACATGGCGATCGCGTCCGGCGCCCCGCTCGTCTCGCTGAACGACGGTGCCGGCGCCCGTATCCAGGAGGGCGTCTCCGCCCTCGCCGGCTACGGCGGCATCTTCCAGCGCAACACCCGCGCCTCGGGCGTCATCCCGCAGATCTCGGTGATGCTCGGCCCGTGCGCCGGCGGCGCCGCGTACAGCCCGGCCCTCACGGACTTCGTCTTCATGGTCCGCGAGACCTCGCAGATGTTCATCACCGGACCGGACGTCGTCAAGGCGGTCACCGGCGAGGAGATCACCCAGAACGGCCTCGGCGGCGCGGACGTGCACGCCGAGACCAGCGGCGTCGCGCACTTCGCGTACGACGACGAGGAGACCTGCATCGCCGAGGTGCGCTACCTCCTGTCGATGCTGCCGCAGAACAACCGCGAGAACCCGCCGACCGTGGCCTCCGAGGACCTGGCGGACCGCCGCTCGGACGTCCTGCTCGACCTGGTCCCGGCCGACGGCAACCGCCCGTACGACATGCACAAGGTGATCGAGGAGCTCGTCGACGAGGGCGACTACCTCGAGATCCACGAGCGCTGGGCCCGCAACATCATCTGCGCCCTGGCCCGCCTCGACGGCCAGGTCGTCGGCATCGTCGCCAACCAGCCGCAGTCCCTCGCGGGTGTCCTGGACATCGAGGCCTCGGAGAAGGCCGCCCGTTTCGTCCAGATGTGCGATGCTTTCAATATCCCGATCGTCACCCTTTTGGACGTACCCGGCTTCCTGCCGGGCGTCGACCAGGAGCACGGTGGAATCATCCGCCACGGCGCGAAGCTGCTGTACGCGTACTGCAACGCGACCGTGCCCCGGATCAGCCTGATCCTGCGCAAGGCGTACGGCGGCGCGTACATCGTCATGGACTCCCAGTCCATCGGCGCCGACCTGACGTACGCCTGGCCGACCAACGAGATTGCGGTGATGGGCGCCGAAGGTGCCGCCAACGTCATCTTCCGCAAGCAGATCGCCGAGGCCGAGGACTCCGAGGCCATGCGGACGCGCATGGTCAAGGAGTACAAGGCCGAGCTGATGCACCCCTACTACGCGGCGGAGCGCGGACTGGTCGACGACGTGATCGACCCGGTCGAGACGCGGGAGGTCCTCATCAGGTCCCTCGCCATGCTCCGCACCAAGCACGCCGACCTGCCGTCCCGCAAGCACGGCAACCCGCCTCAGTAAGAGGAGTCACCGACGTGACCACGCCTGCCACAGCCAACCTTCTCCGTGTCGAGAAGGGCCACGCCGACCCCGAGGAACTGGCCGCGATCACCGCCGTCCTCCTCGCCCGCGCCGCCGCCCAGCCGGCGGACGACACCACGCCGTCCGGCCGCTCCACGGCCGGCTGGCGCCGCCTGGAGCGCCAGTCGGGCTTCCGCCCCTCCCACTCCTGGCAGGGCTGACGCTCAGCGCCACCGAAGGCCCCCCGCTCCCGCAAGGGACGGGGGGCCTTCGCCGTACGCCCGAGGACTCTCCCGGCCGGGGCCGGGTACGACGAAGGGCCCGCCGCACCTGAACGGTGCGGAGGGCCCTTTCGTACGGCAAGTCCGTACGTGACCTACCGCAGGCGGGCCATCAGCGCGTGCTCCACGAGGGTGATCAGCGCGCTCTTGGCGTCCGCGCGGTGGCGGGCGTCGGTGGTGATGATCGGCGTGTCCGGACCGATCTGGAGGGCCTCGCGGACCTCTTCGGGGTTGTAGGGCTGGTGGCCCTCGAAGCCGTTGAGGGCGATGACGAACGGCAGGCCGCTGTTCTCGAAGTAGTCGACGGCCGGGAAGCAGTCGGCGAGCCGGCGGGTGTCGACCAGCACGATGGCGCCGATGGCGCCGCGAACGAGGTCGTCCCACATGAACCAGAAGCGGTCCTGACCGGGTGTACCGAAGAGGTACAGGATCAGGTCCTGGTCCAGGGTGATGCGGCCGAAGTCCATCGCGACAGTCGTCGTCGTCTTGTCGCCGGTGTGCGTGAGGTCGTCGATGCCCGCGGACGCAGACGTCATGACGGCCTCGGTACGCAGCGGGTTGATCTCCGAGACGGCGCCGACGAACGTGGTCTTGCCCACGCCGAAGCCACCCGCCACCACGATCTTCGCGCTGGTGGTTGAACGGGCCGCGCCGCCGCTAGAGCTTGCGAAGTCCACTGAGCACCCTTTCGAGCAGTGTCACGGCCGGCTGGCCGCCGGCGGACTCGTCGCCGCCGGGCTGGTGAATGGCGACAAGTCCGGCCTCCGCCAGGTCGGCGACGAGGATCCGGGCAACGCCGAGGGGGATGGAGAGAAGTGCCGAGATCTCGGCCACCGACTTGATTTCGATGCACAGCCGGCAGATCCGCTGGTGCTCGGGCAACTGGCCCTGCAGCCGGGACGGATCGGCCGTCGTACTGACCAGCGCCTCGATGGCGAGCTGGTAACGCGGCCGGGTCCGGCCGCCGGTCATGGCGTAAGGGCGCACGAGCGGGTTGTGGTTCCCGCTCCCGCTCTGGCCGCCGCCCGCACCGCGCGCGCCGCCCGAGTTCCGCTGGGCAGCGGGCCCACCCATCGGCGGCTGCTGCGCCTGCGGGTGCTGGTAGGGCTGCTGGGCGCCCTGTCTGCTGGGGGCAGAGGGGAAGTTGAACCGGTTCTGCGCCGTGCCGTCTGCCTGCGCGTGCGCGTCAAAACCGTTGTACGGGTGTCCGCCCGGGGGTGTCCCCACGTCTCCTCCTCCGACTGCCTCGCGGTCCATGTCCCTGTGGAGCCGCGCCACCGCACCTTACGGGGCGGTGGCGTGAAACGCACTGTCTGTCTGTTAGTTGAGAAGACTTCCCTGCAGTTCCGCCCGGAGGTCAGGCGTCAGGACACTGCCCGCACGATCGACCAGCAGAGCCATCTCGTAACCCACGAGACCGATGTCGGCCTCCGGGTGCGCGAGCACGGCCAGCGAGGAGCCGTCGGACACGGACATGATGAAGAGGAAGCCACGCTCCATCTCCACGACCGTCTGGTTGACCGCACCGCCCTCGAAGATCCGGGACGCGCCCGCGGTCAGCGAGGTCAGCCCGGAGGCGACGGCCGCCAGCTGGTCGGCACGGTCCCGGGGGAACCCCTCGGACATGGCAAGGAGCAGACCGTCGGCGGAGACCACCACCGTGTGGGACACCCCGGGGGTGTTGTCCACGAAGTTGGTGATCAACCAGTTCAGATTCTGCGCCGCCTGGCTCATGCTCACACTAACGCTCCTGGTTGTAGGTACTGCCCGGGCCGAGGCCCGATCCGTTCGTGTCCGTTCCCGCGCTGCGTCCCTGCTGGACACCGCGGCGCAGGTTGCTCAACCTGCCCCGGACGTCCTCGGGGGATCGGGAGACCTGGGGGCCGCCCTGCGGGGTCTGCTCCGCCGTGCCCTCGACCAGATTGGCCTTGGGAACCCGCTTCGGAAGCCCGGAGGAGGTGACTCCGCCGGCCTTCGGGTCGCGAAGCTTCTCGGCCCGCTGCCAGCGCTCGTCGTTCGTCGAGCGCCATTCGTCGGAACCGTCGGCTTCGTTCTGCGGGCCCTGCGCCGGCTCCGTGACCGGAGCCTGCGCCGGCTGTTGGGCCGTCTGCCGCGTGGGCTGCGGGCCCTGCGCGGCGGTGCTGCCGCGGCGCGGCAGACCGGCGTCGGTCATCGCGTGGCCGGCGTCCGGGGTGGGGTTCGGAGTCGAACCCGGACGGTCGAAGCCTACGCGGTCGGCGGCCGGTTCGGGAGCGCTGGGAACAGATTCCGCTTCCGCTCCGTAGCTCTGCTCGTAGCCACCCTGGTACGCGCCCTGACCGGGCCACTCCGCCTGCTGGCCCTGGGGCTCGTAGCCGTGCTGGTACGCCGACTGGTCGGCCTCCTGGGCCGGGTAGCCGGATTCCGCATAGCCGTTCTCGGAGTAGCCGCCGGCGGGCTGGCCGTAGCCGTCGTAGCTCTGCTGGGGGTAGTCGTAACCCTCGTGCGGCTGGGGCTGCTGGGGCTGGCCGTAGTCGCCCGCGTACTCCTGGGCGTACTGCTGCTCCTGCTGCCCGTAGCCCTGCTGCCCGTACTCCTGCTCCTGGGGCGCGTAGCCCTGGTGCGCGGGGTCGACCTCGTCACGGAACAGCGGACGCTCACCGCCGTGCGCCTGCGACTCCAGGGCCGCCCTGCGCTCCTCGCGCTGCAGCGAACGGTTCACCGGGTCGAGCTGGCGCTCGTCCCCCGGCTGCTCGTAGCGGGAGTCGTCGAAGCCGAGCTCCGCGGCGGTCCGCATCTGCGGCTGCACCGGCTCGAAGGCGTGCTGCTGCTGGTGCGGGATGATCTGCGAGACCGTGAAGTCGTTCTCGGGCAGCTGCTCGCCACCACCACCGTGGGTGATCGCGTCCGGCAGCATGACGAGCGAGGTCGTACCGGCCTGCTCGCCCGAGGGGCGCAGCTGGACCCGGACGCCGTGCCGGTCGGCAAGACGGCCGACCACGAACAGGCCCATGCGCTGCGAGACGGCGGCGTCCACGGTCGGCGGGTTGGCCAGCTTGTGGTTGATGTCCGCGAAGTCCTCGGCGGTGAGGCCGATGCCCTTGTCGTGGATCTCGACCATCACGCGGCCGTCGGGCAGACGGGTCGCGGTGACTCGGACCTTGGTCTGCGGGGAGGAGAACGTGGTGGCGTTCTCCAGGAGCTCGGCGAGCAGGTGCACGAGGTCGGTCACGGCCTGGCCGTGGATCTCGGCCTCAGGGACACCGGCCAGCTCGATGCGCTCGTACTGCTCCACCTCGGAGGAAGCGGCGCGCATCACGTCGACGAGCGGGACCGGCTGGTCCCAGCGGCGGCCCGGCTCCTCGCCGGCGAGGACCAGGAGGTTCTCGCCGTTGCGGCGCATACGGGTGGCCAGGTGGTCCAGCTTGAAGAGGTTCTCCAGCTGGTCCGGGTCGGCCTCGTTGTTCTCCAGGTCGGTGATGAGGGTCAGCTGGCCCTCGATCAGCGACTGGTTGCGGCGCGAGAGGTTGGTGAAGATCGCGTTGACGTTGCCCCGGAGCATGGCCTGCTCGGCGGCGAGCCGGACGGCCTCGCGGTGGACCTGGTCGAAGGCGCGGGCGACTTCGCCGATCTCGTCCTGGGTGTCGATCGGGATCGGCTGGACGCGGGTGTCCACGCGGCCCGGCTCGGTCCGGGAGAGCTGGTCGACCAGCATCGGCAGGCGCTGCTCGGCGACGGCGAAGGCCGCGGTGCGCAGCTCGCGCATCGAGCGGCTCATCTGCCGGGCCATCATCCCGGCGATGATGAAGGCGGCGAGGAGGGCGACGACGGTGATGCCACCGATGACGTAGGCGTCGGTCTGGGCGTCCGAGGAGATGCTGGCGGCCTCGCCCACGGCCTTGTCGACGAGCTCCTTCTCGACCTCGTTGTAGCCCTCGAACTTGCCGGTGGCCACGGCCATCCAGGTCTCGGGCGTGATGCCCTTCTTCTGGAGGTCCTCGATCGCGTCGGCGTCCTTGGCGGCACCGATCTGCTGGGCCATGCCGGTGAAGACGGAACCGTCGGCGCCCTTGGGCAGGGTGATGCCGGCCGCCTGCATCTTCTTCTCGCCCTCGGCGGCCTTCCCGGCCATGACCTGCTTCAGCCGGTCCACGTCCGCCTGGGTGCCGCCGGAGTTGTACTCGCCGAGAGCGATCTGCTCCAGGTAGTTGTACGAGTTGAGCGCCACCGACTGCTGCGCGAAGACGTTGGCCTTCTGGCTGGGCCGGACGAGGAGCTGAGTGGCGATCGAGCGCTGCAGCGACTCGGCGCCCTTGGCGAGCTGGATGGCGTAGAGCGTCTTGCCGTAGGCGGTGACGTTGGTCGTGCCGAGACCGAGCTCGTTGGAGAACTCGAGCAGGAAGTGCTGGACGCCGGTGTAGCCGAGCTGGGTGTTCACCGGGTCGAGGGCCGTGGAGTACGCGGCCTGGCGGAGCTTCTCGAGCTTGGGCTCCTCGTCCTGGAACAGCCGCAGACGGCGCTCCAGGCCCTCGCCCTCAGGCATGTCCTTGATGGCCTCGTCGAACTTGACCTTGGCGGCGTCGGTGGCGGCGTACGCCTTCGTCACCTCGTCGCTCTTGCGGTCCTCGGCGGTCTTGGCCGTCAGCAGGGGTATCGCGGTCAGGTCACGCTCGTCGAGCAGTGCCTGGCTGTACTCCGAGGCGGCGCGCACGATCAGCGCCGTCTTCTCGGCGTTCTGCGCCTCCTGCCAGGTGTTGATCGCCCCGTTCACCTGGAAGCCGCCCATGACGAGGCCGACAAGCACGGGTATGAGGAGGATCGCGTTCAGCTTGGTCGGTACCCGCCAGTTGCGCGGGGACAGCTTGCTGGAGCTCCCCTTGCCGCTGGGGGCCTGGGGCGTCACGGGCACCTCGGCGGGCGCCGTCACCATGCGTGCCGGCGGCGTGAAGTTGCCCCGCGCCTGCTGCTCTGCGGAGCTTTCCTTGCTTCGCCTCACTCGACCAACAACCTCTCGGCGTCGGCACCTACGTTGTGCCGGTGTTTCGTTCAGGGCCGTACTACTCGGGAGTTCATGAATTGCAGCACGTGAAAGGGCTCCCTTCCAAACAGCCCTGAGCTTCGGTTTTCAACGGTCCATGGGCCAGATAAAACGGGCATAAAGAACGAGCCCCGCCAAAAGGCGGGGCTCAGGTGAGCGCTGTGGTACCGATCGGATGCGTCGGGTGGCCGAGGCGCCGCAATTCTCATTCGAAACGTTATGAAGGGGGAGGCGGACCGTGTCAAAGGACACAGGCCGCCTCCCGAAGGGCGTACGACAACTTCCGTACGGGTGTCCCTACTTCAGGCGTGCCATCAGCGCGTGCTCCACGAGGGTGATCAGCGCGCTCTTGGCGTCCGCGCGGTGGCGGGCGTCGGTGGTGATGATCGGGGCGTCCGGGCCGATCTGGAGGGCCTCGCGGACCTCCTCCGGGTTGTACGGCTGGTGGCCGTCGAACCCGTTGAGGGCGATGACGAACGGCAGGCCGCTGTTCTCGAAGTAGTCGACCGCGGGGAAGCAGTCGGCGAGACGGCGGGTGTCGACAAGGACGACGGCGCCGATGGCGCCGCGAACGAGGTCGTCCCACATGAACCAGAAGCGGTCCTGGCCCGGCGTACCGAAGAGGTACAGGATCAGGTCCTGGTCCAGGGTGATGCGGCCGAAGTCCATCGCCACCGTGGTGGTGGTCTTGTCCCCGGTGTGCGTGAGGTCGTCGATCCCCGCCGAGGCCGAGGTCATCACGGCCTCGGTACGCAGCGGGTTGATCTCCGAGACGGCGCCGACGAACGTGGTCTTGCCCACGCCGAAGCCACCCGCCACCACGATCTTCGCGCTGGTGGTCGACCGGGCGGCGCCGCCGCTAGAGCTTGCGAAGTCCACTGAGCACCCTTTCGAGCAGTGTTACGTCCGGCGTGCCGCCGGCCTCTCCGTTGCCCGGCTGGTGGATGGCCACCATGCCCGCCTCCGCCAGGTCGGCGACGAGGATCCGGGCCACACCGAGCGGCATCGACAGGAGCGCCGACACCTCCGCCACCGACTTGACCTCACGGCACAGGTGGCAGATCCGCTGGTGCTCGGGAAGCAGAGTGGCGAGATGCGCCGGGTCGGCCGTGGTGCTGACCAGGGCCTCTATGGCGAGTTGGTACCTCGGCCGGGTCCGGCCGCCGGTCATGGCGTAGGGCCGGACCAGCGGCTGGTCGCCCTCATGTCCGTACGACTCGTCGAGGGAGGCGCCGTACGGATCGTGAGAGGCGGGGGGCGGGGTCATGAATCCTCCGGGCGTGACGGCACGAGGTCATGCCGTCTGATGGGGCCGGTGGGGGGCCGGATGGGGCGGCCGGACGGTTTCTGGTGCCCAGTGCGGTACGGAGGGGCGTACCGCACTGTCGCAACGTGCAACGGTACGGGTCTAGTGCAGCAGGCTGCCCTGGAGCTCCGCGCGGAGATCCGGGGTGAGGACACTGCCGGCCCGGTCGACCAGCAGCGTCATCTCGTAGCCCACCAGGCCGATGTCGCACTCCGGGTGCGCGAGCACGGCCAGCGAGGAACCGTCGGAGACCGACATCAGGAAGAGGAAGCCGCGCTCCATCTCCACGACGGTCTGGGCGACGGGTCCGCCCTCGAAGATCCGGGACGCGCCCGCGGTCAGCGAGGTCAGCCCGGACGCGACAGCCGCCAGTTGGTCGGCGCGGTCGCGGGGGAAGCCTTCGGACATGGCAAGGAGCAGACCGTCGGCGGAGACCACCACCGTGTGGGACACCCCGGGGGTGTTGTCCACGAAGTTGGTGATCAACCAGTTCAGATTCTGCGCAGCCTGGCTCATCGCGCTCAACTAGTGCTCCTGCTGGTGGGTGGGGCCGGTGTGGAAGGTGCCCGTGGTGGAGTTGCCCGCCTGGCGGCCCTGCTGGATGCCGCGGCGCAGATTGGTGAGCCGGCCACGGACGTCATCGGGTGCACGCGAGACCTGGGGGCCGGCCGTGTGGGCCTGCTCCTGGGCGGTCCCGGGTACGAGGTTGGCGCGGGGTACGCGCTTGGGCAGCCCGGAGGTGGTGATCCCCCCGGCCGCCGGCTTACGGACCCGCTCGGCCTGGCGCACCAACTCGTCGTTGGGCGAGGTCCGCCAGGAGGCGGGTCCGGCCGGCTGCTGGCCGCCACCGGCACCGGTGCCGCCGCCCTGCTGCTGCGGGGCGGGACGCTGCGGGGCCGGGGGAGCGGGCTGCTGGGGCTGCTGCGGTGCGGCGGGTGCCTGCGCCTGCGGCGCCTGCTGGCCGTGACCCTGGCCGCCCTGACCCTGGCTCTGGTTGAACCAGTTGGTCTCCAGCGTGTCGTACAGCGGGGTCCGCGCGCCGGCCGAGTTACCGGCCGGCGGCAGCGCCTCGGGCTGACGGGGCTGCTGGAGCTGGGGCTGCTGCGGCTGCTGGGGCAGGTTCCCGGCCGGGCGCGGCGCGCCGTAGTCGTTGCCGCCGCCCTGACGCGGGGCCGACTGCGGCTGCTGCTGGTACGGCTGCGGCTGCGGGGCCTGCTGGGGCGCCTGCTGCTGACCGAAGTCCGGGCGCGCGAACTGGGCGGTGGACGCCGGGTCCTGCGGTCCGGGCTGGTACGCCTGCGGGGCCTGCTGCTGCGGCTGCTGCTGACCGAAGTCCGGGCGCGGGAACTGGCCCGTGGAGCCGGGACCCTGAGGCGCCGTCGGACGGGCGAACTGGCCCGTGGTCTCCGGCTCCTCGTGGCCGCGCGGGGCGTCCAGCGGCGTCATGTCCTGCTGCGGGCGACGGACCGGCGCCTGCTCGTTGCCCCAGCTCGCGGACTGCGGGCGCTGCTGCTGCGGGTTGCCCCCGGGCAGCTCGGCGCGCGGGTAACCACCCTGAGCCGGACGGCCGCCCTGCGGGGCCTGGTTGCCCGGACCCTGCTGGCCCTGGCCCTGGCTCTGCCGGCCCTGGCTGTTCTGGGCCTGGCTGTTCTGGCCCTGGTTGCCCTGGCCGCCGCCCCAGACGTCCGTACGGGACGGGATGGCGCTCTGCGCGCCGCCGAAGCCGCCGGCACCGAGACCCGGCCGCTGCTGCTGCGGATCCGGGGAGATCTGCGGCATCTGCGAAGTCTGCGCGTTCTGGGGCTGGGGCTGGGGCTGGGGCTGCTGAGGCTGCTGCGGGGCCTGGCCCTGCGACCGGTCCTGCGGACCGTTCTGGCGCGGTACGCCGTCCCGGCCGGGCAGCGCCGCGCGCGGACCGCTGCCCGCGCCGACCTGACCGCGGGCGGCACCGGCTCCGGTGGCGAGCCGGCCGGCGGCCGACCCCGTCGGAGCGCCGCCGAGGCCCGGCCGGGCACCGGAACCGGGGCCGCCGGCCGAACCGGGACCACCGGCGAGCCGGCCACCGGGAGCGGACGGAGCCTGGCCCATCGCGCCCTGGCCACCGGTGCCCGGCTTGGGCGCGGGCTTCTTGCCGCCCTGGGCGACGTCGACCGGGAGCATGACGAGCGCGGTGGTGCCGCCGGAGTCCGAGGGGCGCAGCTGGATACGGATGCCGTGTCGCAGGGACAGGCGGCCGACCACGAACAGACCCATGCGGCGGGAGACGGAGACGTCCACGGTGGGCGGCGAGGCGAGCCGCTCGTTGATCGCGGCGAGGTCCTCGGGGGAGAGGCCGATGCCGGTGTCGTGGATCTCGACGAGCACACGGCCGTCGGGCAGCGCGTGACCGGTGACCCGGACCTTGGTCTGCGGCGAGGAGAACGACGTGGCGTTCTCGAGCAGCTCGGCCAGGAGGTGCACGAGGTCGTTGACGACGCGTCCCGCGACCTCGGTCGCGGGCACGGCGGCCAGTTCGATGCGCTCGTACTGCTCCACCTCGGAGGCGGCGGCACGGAGCACGTCGACCAGCGGGACCGGGCGGGTCCACCGGCGGCCCGGCTCCTCACCGGCGAGGACGAGGAGGTTCTCGCCGTTACGGCGCATGCGGGTCGCGAGGTGGTCGAGCTTGAAGAGCGAGGAGAGCTGGTCCGGGTCGGCCTCGCGGGACTCCAGTTCGGAGATGAGCGAGAGCTGACGCTGGATGAGGCCCTGGGAGCGGCGCGAGAGGTTGGTGAACATCGCGTTGACGTTGCCCCGGAGAAGGGCCTGCTCGGCGGCGAGGCGGACGGCCTCGCGGTGCACGTCGTCGAAGGCCGCGGCCACCTGGCCGATCTCGTCCCGGGAGTGCACACCGACGGACTCGACGGAGGTGTCGACGTCCTGCGGGTCCGACTCGGAGAGCTGCTTGACGAGCTCGGGCAGTCGGTCCTGGGCGACCTTGGTCGCGGTGTCCTGGAGCCGGCGCAGCGAGCGGATCATGGACCGGGCCACGACGAAGGCGCCGACGAGCGAGACACCGAGGACGAGCAGGATCAGCGCACCGTTGATGATCGCTTCGCGCTGCGACTCGGCGCGCAGCTCACGGGCCTTGGTCTCCATCTTGTCGAGGAGGTCGGCCTCGATGACGGTCATGGCCTGGATCTTGGTGCCGTACTCGTCCGTGAAGTTCAGGTGACCGCGCGGGATGCGGTCGGCCATGCCGGAGTCGATGGACAGCACGCGGTCCGCGTACTTGTCGGCGGCGTCGATCGAGGGGTTGCCGCTGGTCAGCGTGGACGTGAGCGAGTCGGCGTCGCCGCCGGCCGACTCGAAGATCGTCTGGAACTGCTTGAGCTGGACCTTCTCGCCCTGCTGGGCCGCGTAGCCGTAGAGACGGTCACCCGGCTCCAGCTTGCCGCGCGTGCTGTCGCTGGAGGGGAGCGCGGAGGCGATGATCGCCTGCTGGACGGAGGCGTACTCCTTGGCGGAAGAGAAGGCCGCGAGGGCCCGGGTCCGCTTGATCATCTCCGGGTTGCTGGTCGCCTGCGCCATGTCCTGGGAGAGGCTGAGCAGCGAGCGGATGAGCCGGCTGTACGCCTCGACCGTCACCGACTTGGCGACGCCGGTCTTGTACGCCTCCTGGCGGATGCCGCCGATCTGGACGACCTGGGAGGCGATCTGGCTGACGTTCTGGCGGATGCTCTGCAGCGCCTCGTCGCCCTCGGTGGCCGGGATCTCCGCGGTGGCGTCCATGAACGCCTTCTGGGCCCGGTCGGTGTTCTTGCGCGGGTTGGCGACCTGGTAGTCGTTGGCCGACTTGCCGTTGGCCAGCGGGCCCGCGGAGAGGTCACGCTCGGCCTGGAGGGCCTTGGCGAGGTCGGTCGCCTCTTCGGTCAGCTTGGTGAGCAGCTGCATGTGGTCGAGCTGCTCCATGTCCTGGAGCGACTCGCTGATGCGGATGCCGCCGAGGCTGGTCGCCGCGACCACGGGGAGGGTCAGCAGGGCGACCAGGCGCGTGGAGATGCGCCAGTTGCGCAGGGCTATTCGAGGCCCGACCTCGTTCTCGGCCCGGGGCTTCTTGGCGGCCGGGGCGGTGGACTCGGAGGAGGCGTTCGCGGTGCCCTTGCGCGTGGCACCGTCACCGCCTTCGCCGGCCGGACCCTGGTTCGGGTTCTGGGCGCGGTCGGTCCCGGCGCGAGGCTCCTGCTCGGCAGCAGCGCTGTCCCTCTTGAATCGTCCCTGCACTAGCGTCGCAACCTCTGGACCAGGCGTCCTTCCGCGTGAACGGAGTGGACGGTGTCGGCGTCTCGGGGCGCGAATGCGCCCCCGTGGTGGTCGTCGATGACCGGCGCAGTTCCCCCTTCCCCGCCGCTCACCCGGCGCTGCGTTGCGCCCCTCTGCGCGCCGGATCCAATCCGCGGCGGTGCGTGGAATTCCAGCACAGTGCTGGATCTCCAACAAGGGCCACGTGTCCGGGCACGGGTCGCATGACAATTCGTGCACAGCATGTCACCCCATGTAGAAGATGATCACGGAGGAATCGGGCGTACTGCCCCCAAAGGGTCATGCAGTGCTGGTGTCCCAGTCGCCATGATCAGGAGCGGAATGCAGCATTCAGTGGTGCATTGTCCGTTTCCGTGACCCTGAATGACGGTCCGTAATGCCTGGATTGTCACCGCTGTGGTGAGCAAACTCACACCGGGATCGTTGCCTTCCCCATGCATTCGAAGGGAATGAGACGTTTAGCCTGACGCTTTACAAACCATCCGCTCTGTAAAGGCGCCCGATGAAGACGACGATGCTGCTCCGCTCCACGGCCAACCCCCGTCGCACCACCCTCACCCACCTCGAGGACGCCGAGCAGCTCGGCCGCGGCGCGCAGCCGGAGCACGCGCTCGATCTCCCGACGCAGACGGCCAACCCGCGCCGCACGGTCCTGATGACCGCCCCCGCGGCCGCTCAGCCCGCCGAGTAACCAGCCCGCACAGTAATACGGCGGCCGCCGCCCCTTGCCGCGTTAGCCTGGAGCGTCAGACTCCAGCCAGTACCAAGTGAGGGGCGACAGCACTCGTGCGCATCGCCAGATTCTCCATCGACGGCAATGTCGCCTTCGGCGCCGTCGAGGGCGAGGGAACCGTCGAATCCGGCGGCCTCGTCCTCGACATCATCAAGGGCATCCCGTACACCGACTTCGAGCTGAGCGGCACCAAGGTCCCGGTCAGCAAGGTGCGGCTCCTGCCGCCCGTGCTCCCCAACAAGGTCGTGGCCATCGGCCGCAACTACGCGGAGCACGCCGCCGAACTCGGCAACGAGGTCCCCGATGTCCCGGTCGCCTTCTTCAAGCCGACCACGTCCGTGATCGGCCCGGGCGACGCCATCGAGTACCCCTCCTTCTCGAACGAGCTGCACCACGAGGCCGAGCTGGCCGTCGTCATCGGCCGCATGTGCCGTGAGGTGCCGCGCGAGCGGGTCAAGGACGTCATCTTCGGCTACACCTGCGCCAACGACGTCACCGCGCGCGACGCGCAGCAGCGCGAGAAGCAGTGGGCCCGGGCCAAGGGCTTCGACACCAGCTGCCCGCTGGGCCCCTGGGTGGAGACGGAGCTCGACCCGAGCGACCTCACCATCCAGGCCACGGTCAACGGCGAACAGCGCCAGCTCGGTCGTACGAGCGACATGGTCCGCTCCATCGAGGACCTGGTCGTCCACATCACCGAGGCCATGACGCTGCTCCCGGGCGACGTCATCCTCACCGGCACCCCCGCCGGGGTCGGCCCCCTCAACGTCGGCGACGAGGTCGCCGTCACCATCGAAGGCATCGGCACTCTCACCAACAAGGTGATCAAGCGTGGCTAACGCGATCCGCGTCCGTTTCTGTCCGTCCCCGACCGGCAACCCCCACGTGGGCCTGGTCCGCACCGCCCTGTTCAACTGGGCCTTCGCCCGGCACAACCAGGGCACGATGGTCTTCCGTATCGAGGACACCGACGCGGCCCGCGACTCCGAGGAGTCGTACCAGCAGCTGCTCGACTCGATGCGCTGGCTCGGTCTCGACTGGGACGAGGGCCCGGAGATCGGCGGCCCGCACGAGCCGTACCGCCAGTCGCAGCGGATGGACATCTACAAGGACGTAGCCGAGAAGCTGCTCGCCGGCGGATACGCGTACCACTGCTTCTGCACCGCCGTGGAGCTCGAGGTCCGCCGTGACGCCGCCCGCCTGGCCGGCAAGCCCTCCGGTTACGACGGCACCTGCCGCAACCTGAGCGCCGAGCGCATCGAGCGCTACCGCGCCGAGGGCCGCGAGTCGATCGTCCGCTTCCGGATGCCCGACGAGCCGATCACCTTCACGGACCTGGTCCGCGGCGAGCTCACCTTCACCCCGGACAACGTCCCGGACTACGGCATCGTGCGCGCCAACGGCGCCCCGCTGTACACCCTGGTCAACCCGGTCGACGACGCCCTGATGGAGATCACCCACGTCCTGCGCGGCGAGGACCTGCTCTCCTCCACCCCGCGCCAGATCGCGCTCTACAAGGCGCTGATCGAGCTGGGCGTCGCCAAGGAGATCCCCTCCTTCGGCCACCTGCCGTACGTGATGGGCGAGGGCAACAAGAAGCTCTCCAAGCGCGACCCGCAGGCCTCCCTCAACCTCTACCGGGAGCGCGGCTTCCTCCGCGAGGGCCTCCTGAACTACCTCTCCCTCCTGGGCTGGTCGTTCTCGGCGGACGAGGACATCTTCACCATCGAGCAGATGGTCGGGAAGTTCGACATCGCCGACGTCAACGCGAACCCGGCGCGCTTCGACCTGAAGAAGGCCGAGTCGATCAACGCCGACCACATCCGCATGCTGGACGTGAAGGCTTTCGCCGAGGCCTGCGAGCCCTGGCTCCAGGCCCCGCACGCCAACTGGGCGCCGGAGGACTTCGACGCGTCGGCCTGGGAGCGGATCGCCCCGCACGCCCAGACCCGCGTCACGGTCCTCTCGGACATCACGGCCAACGTGGACTTCCTCTTCCTGCCCGAGCCGGTCTTCGACCAGCCCTCGTGGGACAAGGCCATGAAGGGCGAGCCGGCGGCCCTCCTGACCACCGCCCGCGCCACGCTGGAGTCGGCCGACTGGTCCGACCCGGAGTCCCTCAAGCAGGCCGTCCTCACGGCCGGCGAGGAGCACGGCCTGAAGCTCGGCAAGGCCCAGGCCCCGGTCCGCGTCGCCGTCACCGGCCGCACGATCGGCCTGCCCCTCTTCGAGTCCCTGGAGATCCTGGGCAAGGAGAAGACCCTGGCCCGCATCGACGCGACGCTGGCGAAGCTGGCCGCGTAAGGGTTCCAGACATACGAGAGGGGCGTCGGCCATGTGGCCGGCGCCCCTCTCGTGGTTCGTGCTTCCCGCCGCGGCTCAGGCCACGGGCAGAAGCGCGGTCCGCATGCCGTGCGCCGAGCAGATCTCGGTGCTGCCCGACAGGCCCATCAGGTCGAACACCCCCGCCAGGCACAGCTGGAACCGGCTCAGACCGCCCAGCTTCCGGCGGAGGTTCGCGACATGGAACTTCACCGTGCGCACCGAGATCCCCAGCGCCCGGGAGACCTCTTCGGACTCCTGGGACACGACGAGCTGGGCGAGGATCTGGTGTTCCCGCGCGGTGAGGGTGTGCAGGTGCGACAGGGCGGTCTCCATCGTGGAGCGCAGCGGCTCCGGAAGACGGCACAGTCTGCAGGCGGTCGTCATCGATCTCCCCCGGGGCGACCGGGCGTACGTGTGGTCAGTAGGTCAGCGAGTCAGCGAGGCTGCCAGCCGCAGTCGGCTGTCCACCTGGTCCTTGGCGAGCGCAAGCGTCTCCGCGTGCTGCTCGATCAGCTGCTGCTGATAGGCCTTCGTCACCGCGTAGTGCACACCGATCAGGTTGACCTGCTGCTTGCACTGTACGTCGGCCTTGGCCGCGGTGATCGCACGCGGACCCGAGAGCTCCGGTCCGGCCAGCGCCAGTTCCTTGGGCGCGTTCATCGGATCGTTGAGCGTGTATCCGGCCTTCGCCATGCACTGCGTCCACTTCTTGTCGGCCGCGCGTACCCGGGAGTCCTCACGGGTCTTCGACTCGGCCCCGCCCTTCAGGTTGAACACGAAAAGGATGTCGACCTCGCCCGCTTTGCGGGCGTAGAGCTCGAGGAAGGACTCGCGGGTGCAGCCGCCCACGGGCACCTTCTGCCCGTTGAAGGCGATATCGCTTCCGCCGGCCTTCTTCGCCTCCTCCAAGGTGGCGGGCAGGTCGGTCGGCTTGAGATCGTCCTTGCCGTTGAGGGCCAGCAACTCCGCCTGGGTCGGCGCCTTCGCCAGGGCGGGCAGAGGCTGCTGCTGCTGTGCCTTCGCGACCGCGGGGTTCAGATATCCGTACCGTGCGGCCTCGTCGGGGTCCGTGAGACCGAAGACCCGGGCGTTCGCCCCGGTCGTCGGGACCGGCGGCTGCGCGGGTGGACGGTAGGTGAAGCCGAGCCGGGACATGCACCGGCCGACGAGCACGTTCTGTGCCCGGCTGAGCGTGTTCTGCTGCTCGGGGGTGGCTTCGTAGGCTTCCAGGGGGAAGCTCACGCCCGTGGTCCTGAGCATCGTGGGCATGGAGTCGATCGGTGGCTCGGCGCTGCCGCCGGCGCCGTCCGAGGCCGTGGCGGAGCAGCCCGCCAGGGCGAGGACGGCGACGGCGGCAGTTGCCACGTGGTAGCGGCTCACTACCGGGCGATGATGCTGGTCGACGAGATCTTGTTCTTGAAGTTGGAGGAGGCGTCGCCGGAGTAGCCGGACGGGAGCGAGCCCTGGATGCCCTCCTTGTACCAGTCGGTGAAGACGTACTGGGTGAAGACGGAGCGGTTCCAGTACGACGCCGTGTTGTCGTTCGTCGTCTGCCCGTTGCCGCTGCAGGAGCCGCCCTTGAAGTAGTCGTCGGCGAAGTTGTTGTCCGCCGCCACGTCGAAGACGCAGCCGCCCAGGCCGGAGTTGTAGTAGAGGCCGAACTCGCCGGACTCCAGCCTGCCGTCCTTGTCGATCGCGGCCGAGGCCGTACCTGCGGTACCCAGCAGGAAGCCGCCCACGGCGACCGCCGCGACCGCGGCCTTCATCACGCGCTTGTTCATTTCTGCCCCTGTCGATTAATCCACAATGTAAAGATCTTGCGACCGGGAAGTGGACCATGTCTCGATCGGGGCGTCTACTGTCCCCGAGGACAGTAGACGCCCCTGACCTGAGGGTTTTACCGTTGCCGCCCGGGCTGGAGGCTCGGCCCCCGTGCATCGGAGTCCTCATGTCAGTACGCCCGGCCGCGCTCGGATTGGCGGCGGCGCTACTCGTCTCCCTGTTCGTGACCGGCTGCTCCGGAGGCGACCCCGTCGAGCCGACGGGGGAGCGGGCGTACTACAACTGCCTCGAGGAGAACGGCGTCGTCCTGGAGAAGCGCGACGACGGAGTGCCGCGCGTCGACAAGGACCAGAACGCAGCCGCCCAGGCGGGCGCCGAGGCGAAGTGCGCGAACCTCCTTGCCGCCGCCACGCCGACCGCCGCGGCCTCGCCTCCCCCGGCGGCCTTCCTGAAGGCGGCACGGCAGTTCAGCTCCTGCGTGCGTCAGAACGGCTTCCCCGCGTACCCGGACCCCGATCCGGCCACGGGCGAGGTCGCACTGACGCCCGAGGAGCGGGCGGCGTTCACGACGCCCGAGTTCCGGTCCGTCGTCACGAAGTGCGCTCCGGACACGGGTAGCGGCGTCGTCGGAGGCTGACCGCACACACCGGTGATACGACGAAGGACGACGATGGCGCAGGACGAGAACACCACTTCGGTCATGGAGCGACCGACCGGACCGGAGCCGACCGGGACCGAACCAGGGCCCGCCGCCGCCCGCCGCCGCCGGTGGGTGCTCGCCGTCGCCGTCGGCGCCGTACTCGCCACGGCCGGAGGCCTGGGGGCGGCGCTGCTGGTGAAGTCCCCCGCCCAGGCGGCCGCGGATGCCGCACCACCCGCCCCGGACGTGCTGACCGCGCCCGTGGAACACCGGGTGCTCAACTCCTCGGTCGTCACCCGCGGCGAGGTGGTGGCGGGCCAGACCGTCGACGTGATCCCGCGGGTGTCCGCCGGTGAGGGAGCGGCCCGCTCGGTGATCACCAAGATCCAGGTGGCTCCCGGGGACACCGTACGGGCCGGACAGGTCCTCCTGGAGGTCTCCGGACGGCCCGTGTTCGTCCTGGAGGGCGCCCTGCCCGTCTACCGCGATCTGCGGCCGGGCAGCACCGGCGACGACGTACGGCAACTCCAGCGGGCCCTACGGAAGCTCGGCCACGCCACGGGCTCCGACGCGGACGGCCGCTTCGGCGCAGGTACGAAGGCGGCGCTCGGCGTCTTCTACCGGTCCCTGGGCTACGACCCGGTGACCGCGACGCGCGAAGGCGAGGGCGACCCGGTCGAGGACGCCCGCGGCCAGGTCACCGCCGCCGAACGCGCCCTGGAGGACGTCACGGCCGCGCCGAAGCCCAAGCCGAAGCCGGAGCCCGAGGCGTCCGCCTCCGCCGACGCGGGAGCGACCGACGACGGCGGGGACCGGCAGAAGGCCGTGCGCCGCGCGCGGGAGGACCTGGCCACCGCGCGGAAGAAGCTCGACGCCGCAGAGGCGGCCGCGGGGCCGATGCTGCCCGCGGCCGAAGTGGTGTTCCTGAAGAGCTTCCCGGCCCGTGTGGACGTGGTGTCCGCGAAGATCGGCGGCGAGGCGACGGGCACCGCGATGAAGCTGTCCGCCGGCCGGCTCGTCGTCCAGGCGCACGTACCCGAGTACCAGAAGGGCCTCATCCGGCCCGGGAGCGCGGCCGAGCTCTACTCCGAGGTGACCGGCGCTTCGGCGAAGGGCCGGGTCGCGTTCGTCTCCGACGCCCCCGTCCAGGCCGGCGCGACGGGCGGCGAAGGGCAGGGGACACAGAACGGTGCTGCGGAGGCGGGTCAGGGAGCGACGGGGTGGCTCGTCGAGATCACCCCCGACACGCGGCTGAACGCCGACCTGACCGGCCAGGACGTGCGCGTCACCGTGATCGCCGCCTCGACCGAGGGCAAGGCCCTGGTCGTTCCCATCACGGCGATCAGCTCCGGCGCGGACGGACGGACCACCGTGACCGTCCTCGGGTCGGGCGGTGACCGGCGCCGCGTGGAGATACGGACGGGCACGGCCGGAGACGGCTTCGTGGCCGTCACGCCGATGGCGGGCGGCTCGCTCGCCGCGGGCGACCAGGTCATCACGGGAGTGTCCCGCGAGAGGACGTCCCCGTGACGGACACCGTCGCCGGCCCCGCCCCCGAGCCGGTCATCGAGTTCCGCCAGGTAGGACTGACGTACCCCGGACCGCCGCCGGTCGCGGCCCTCAGGCCCTGCGACCTGACGGTCCGGCGCGGTGAGTTCGTCGCCGTCGTCGGCCCGTCGGGCTCGGGCAAGTCCACGTTCCTGAACATCGCCGGGCTCCTGGACGCTCCCACCACCGGGACGTACCTCCTGGACGGCATCGACACCGGAACGCTCCGGGACGCCGACCGCACCGCGCTGCGCGGGCGCCGCATCGGCTTCGTCTTCCAGTCCTTCCACCTGCTACCCCAGCGCAGCGCGTTGGAGAACGTCACCCTCGCCCTGGTCTACAACGGCGCGCCCCGCCGGGAGCGGGCCGCCCGCGCCCGCGAGGCGCTGGAGCAGGTCGGTCTCGGCCACCGCGTCGACACCCTGCCCACCCGGTTGTCGGGCGGCGAACGGCAGCGGGTGGCCGTCGCCCGGGCGCTGGTGACCCGGCCCTCCCTGCTGCTCTGCGACGAACCGACCGGCAACCTCGACACGGCCAACGCCGAAGCCGTGCTGGCCCTGCTGGAGGAGCTGCACGCGGACGGCATGACGGTTCTGGTGATCACCCACGACCCGGCGGTCGCCGCGCGCGCCAAGCGCACGGCGACGATCCGGGACGGCCGGCTGAGCATGTCGGACACGGCGGAGCACGAGGAGGTCCGATGAGGCGGGTACGCCGCGGCGGAACGGTCGCGCACTCCGTCTTCGCCTGGCGGGACGTGCTCGCCGAGTCCCTCGCCGGAATGATCCAGCGTCCCGGGCGATCGGCGCTGACCGCACTCGGCACGGTCCTAGGCGTGGGATCGTTCGTGGCGGTCCTCGGGCTGACGGCCACCACCTCGTCGCAGATCGACGCGCGGTTCAACGCCCTCAGCGCGACCGAGGTGACCGTCGAGGACGTCGCCCGCCAGCAGGACGAGTTCGCAGGGGCCGCCTTTCCGGCGGACGCCGACGCGCGGATCGAGCGATTGAACGGCGTCGAGCACGCGGGGGTGTTCTGGCCCGTTCGGCTGGCGCCCGACGAGTCCGTACACTCCTCGGCCCTCGCCGGCTCCGGCGGCGGCCAGGGCGCGGTCGACGTCGTCGCCGCGTCGCCCGGAGTGCTCGCGGCGGCGGGCGCCCGTCTCGCCGAGGGCAGGATCTACGACGCCTACGCGTCGGAGCGTGCGGAGCCGGTGGCCGTCGTCGGTGAGGCAGTCGCCGACCGGCTCGGCATCACCACCCTGGAGACCCACCCGGCGATCTTCATCGGCGGAAGGCCGTTCACCGTCACGGGCATCGTCGCCGGCACGGACCGGAAGGCCGATCTGCTGCTCTCGGTCGTCGTACCGCGCACCACGGCGGAACGCGTGTGGGGGCAGCCGGAGGACGGCGGGGCGCAGATGCTGGTCTCGACCGAGCTGGGAGCCGCCTCGCAGATCGCCGACGAGGCCGCGACGGCGCTACGCCCGGACCACCCGGAGTACTTCAAGGTCGTTCCGCCGCCGGACCCCAAGGCGCTGCGGGGCGACGTCGGTGACGACCTGAACCGGCTGTTCCTGCTGCTGGCGTCCATCTGTCTGGTGATCGGCGCGGTGGGGATCGCCAACACCACGCTGGTCGCCGTCCTGGAGCGCACGGGAGAGATCGGTCTGCGCCGGGCGCTGGGCGCGCGCGGACG
Source organism: Streptomyces sp. NPDC058579 (assembly GCF_042718575.1). NCBI lineage: Bacteria > Bacillati > Actinomycetota > Actinomycetes > Kitasatosporales > Streptomycetaceae > Streptomyces > Streptomyces sp. NPDC058579. The sequence goes on along the minus strand of NZ_JBHXPI010000021.1, from coordinate 40,466 downwards.
CCACATCACCGTGCAGTTCCTCGCGGAGTCCGGCGCGCTCGGAGCGCTGGGCGGCCTCGTCGGCACGTCCCTGGGCGTCCTGACGGTCGTGGGGGTCGCGGTGATCCGCGACTGGACCCCGGTGATCCATCCGATGACGGCCGCGGGCGCCCCGGCCATCGGTCTGGTGACGGGCGTCGTCGCGGGTCTCTACCCCGCCTGGCGTGCGGCCGGGATCGAGCCCGCGGAGGCGCTGCGCCGCTGATCCGGGGAACGGGCGGCGCCGGCACCGGCGTCGGAGTACGTTCGGACCATGCCCATCCGCGCGGTCCTCTGGGACATCGACGACACGCTCTTCGACTACTCCCGCGCCGACCTGGCCGGTATGCGCGACCATCTCACCGCCGAGGGCCTGGTGGACGGATTCGACTCCGTCGGCCAGGCCCTGCGTCGTTGGCAGGAGCTCACCGTCGTCCACTGGCGGCGCTTCGAGGCCGGTGGGGTGGACTTCCAGGACCAGCGGCGCGAGCGGGTCCGGGACTTCCTGGCGGCGCCCGGGCTGACCGCCGCCGAGGCCGACGCCTGGTTCGGGCGGTACCTCGCGCACTACGAGGCGGCCTGGGAGCTCTTCCCCGACGCGCTCCCCGTGCTCGACCTGCTCGCGAGTGACTACCGTCACGCCGTCCTGTCGAACTCCTCGATCCACAACCAGGACCGCAAGCTGCGCGTGCTCGGCGTACGGGACCGCTTCGAGGCCGTCGTCTGCGCGGCGGAGCTCGGGGTGGCCAAGCCCGCCGCCGAGGCCTTCCACGCCGCCTGCGACGCCCTCGGCCTGGCCCCCGCCGAGGTGGCGTACGTCGGCGACCAGCCGGACATCGACGCCCTGGGCGCGGAGGGTGCCGGTCTCCGGGGCATCTGGCTCGACCGGGCCGGCACCGGCGGACGGCCCGAGCTGACCCGCATCACCAGCCTCGCCCAACTGCCCGGACTGCTGCGCGGGACAACCCGTTTTGGAGCGCCGGACACCTTCAGGTAATGTTCTTCCTGCGCCGAGGGGAGCAAGCCGAAAGGCAAAAACCCACCGGAGCACAGCCCGAACAAGATCCCCTTCGCGGGGGGTCGCGTTTTGGTGGCCTATGGTGTAATTGGCAGCACGACGGTTTCTGGTTCCGTTAGTCTAGGTTCGAGTCCTGGTAGGCCAGCTCGCAGAGCTTATCTGCACCACGCGGATTCCAGATCCGCAACGCCCCCGTTGTGTAGCGGCCTAGCACGCTGCCCTCTCACGGCAGTAGCGCCGGTTCGAATCCGGTCGGGGGTACAGATCCTTCCCGCGGGATCACCTGGGTCGCACCCGGTGAACCCGATGCAGGATCGCTAGGGCCCCCGTTGTGTAGCGGCCTAGCACGCTGCCCTCTCACGGCAGTAGCGCCGGTTCGAATCCGGTCGGGGGTACTGGTCTAAACCACCATGGCCTATGGTGTAATTGGCAACACTACGGTTTCTGGTACCGTCATTCTAGGTTCGAGTCCTGGTAGGCCAGCTCGCAGAGCTTATCTGCAACGTACGCGGATCTCATCCGCAAGGCCCCCGTTGTGTAGCGGCCTAGCACGCCGCCCTCTCAAGGCGGTAGCGCCGGTTCGAATCCGGTCGGGGGTACCAAACGAAGAAGCCCTTCCCTTCGGGGGAGGGCTTCTTCGCTGTTCCGGCCCGAGCACACAACTCCGGCCCACCGCTGCGGCGTTGAAGCGGTGGGCCGGAGTTGTACGTACGGGCGGGAGGACGTGAAGCGCGTCAGCCGGTGCGGCGGAGCGCCTCGGAGAGGCGGGCGGCCGCGTCGATGACCGCCTGGGCGTGCATACGGCCCGGGTGGCGCGTCAGGCGCTCGATCGGGCCGGAGACCGACACGGCGGCCACCACGCGGTTCGACGGGCCGCGCACGGGCGCCGAGACGGACGCCACGCCCGGCTCGCGCTCGCCGATCGACTGGGCCCAGCCGCGGCGCCGTACGCCCGAGAGGGCCGTCGCCGTGAAGCGGGCGCCCTGAAGGCCGCGGTGCAGCCGCTCGGGCTCCTCCCAGGCCATCAGGATCTGCGCAGAGGAGCCGGCCTTCATCGTCAGCGTCGAGCCGACCGGGACGGTGTCCCGAAGGCCGGACAGACGCTCGGCGGCCGCGACACAGATGCGCATGTCGCCCTGGCGCCGGTAGAGCTGCGCGCTCTCGCCGGTGACATCGCGCAGATGCGTCAGTACCGGGCCCGCCGTGGCGAGCAGGCGGTCCTCACCGGCCGCGGCGGCGAGCTCCGCCAGGCGCGGTCCGAGGATGAACCGGCCCTGCATGTCGCGCGCCACCATCCGGTGGTGTTCCAGTGCCACGGCGAGGCGATGTGCCGTGGGTCTTGCGAGTCCCGTCGCCGCGACCAGACCTGCGAGGGTGGCCGGACCGGACTCCAGGGCGCTCAGGACAAGGGCTGCCTTGTCGAGAACACCCACGCCGCTAGAGTTGTCCATGCAACGATATTCACGTCTCACTCTGTGAAACGCAAGTTCAATTTTCCTGGGAACTTGTCACTCTGGTGGGGCGGCCGCACAACGGCTCGCGAAACGGGTCTCTAGTTGTGCCGGCGATCACGCCGGCCGGAGGGAAAGCGATGGGTAGGACACTCGCGGAGAAGGTCTGGGACGACCATGTCGTCCGGCGCGCCGAGGGCGAGCCCGACCTCCTCTTCATCGATCTGCACCTGCTGCACGAGGTGACCAGCCCCCAGGCGTTCGACGGTCTGCGTCAGAACGGCCGGCCGGTGCGGCGCCTCGACCTCACCATCGCCACCGAGGACCACAACACCCCGACCATCGACATCGACAAGCCGATCGCCGACCCGGTCTCCCGCGCGCAGTTGGAGACCCTGCGCAAGAACTGTGCCGAGTTCGGCGTCCGTCTGCACCCGCTGGGCGACGTCGAGCAGGGCGTCGTCCACGTCGTGGGACCGCAGCTGGGCCTGACCCAGCCCGGCACCACCGTGGTCTGCGGCGACTCGCACACCTCCACGCACGGCGCCTTCGGCGCGCTGGCGTTCGGCATCGGCACCAGCCAGGTCGAGCACGTCCTGGCCACCCAGACGCTGCCGCTGGCCCGCCCCAAGACCATGGCGATCACCGTCGACGGCGAGCTGCCGGCGGACGTCACCGCCAAGGACCTGATCCTGGCGATCATCGCCAAGATCGGCACCGGCGGCGGCCAGGGCTACATCCTGGAGTACCGCGGCTCCGCCATCGAGACGCTCTCGATGGAGTCCCGGATGACCATCTGCAACATGTCGATCGAGGCCGGCGCCCGCGCGGGCATGATCGCCCCCGACGAGACCACCTTCGCCTATCTGAAGGGCCGCGCCCACGCCCCCGAGGGCGAGGACTGGGACGCCGCCGTCGCGTACTGGAAGACCCTGAAGTCCGACGAGGACGCGGTCTTCGACGCCGAGGTCGTCATCGACGCCGCCTCCCTGGCGCCGTTCGTCACCTGGGGCACCAACCCCGGCCAGGGCGCGCCGCTTTCGGCGAACGTCCCCGACCCGACTTCGTACGAAGACGCTTCGGAGCGCCTGGCCGCCGAAAAGGCCCTGGAGTACATGGGGTTGACCGCCGGACAGCCGCTGCGCGACATCAAGGTCGACACCGTCTTCGTAGGCTCCTGCACCAACGGCCGCATCGAGGACCTGCGCAACGCCGCCGCCCTCCTGGAGGGCCGCAAGGTCGCCGACGGGGTGCGGATGCTGGTCGTTCCCGGCTCGGTACGGGTCGCCCTGCAGGCCGTCGAGGAGGGCCTGGACAAGGTCTTCAAGGAGTCCGGCGCCGAATGGCGGCACGCGGGCTGCTCGATGTGTCTGGGCATGAACCCCGACCAACTGGCGCCCGGTGAGCGCTCCGCGTCCACCTCCAACCGCAACTTCGAGGGCCGGCAGGGCAAGGGCGGCCGTACGCACCTGGTCTCGCCCCAGGTCGCCGCCGCCACCGCCGTACTGGGCCATCTGGCCTCCCCGGCCGATCTGTCCGACGTCGCTACGCCCGCGGGGGTCTGAGGAACCATGGAAGCTTTCACCACGCACACCGGCCGCGCCGTCCCGCTGCGCCGCGGCAACGTCGACACCGACCAGATCATCCCCGCGCACTGGCTGAAGAAGGTCACCCGCGACGGCTTCGAGGACGGGCTCTTCGAGGCCTGGCGCAAGGACTCCGAGTTCGTGCTCAACCGCCCCGAGCGGCAGGGCGCCACGGTCCTGGTCGCCGGTCCGGACTTCGGTACGGGCTCCTCGCGCGAGCACGCCGTCTGGGCGCTCCAGAACTACGGCTTCAAGACCGTGATCTCCTCCCGGTTCGCCGACATCTTCCGCGGCAACTCGCTGAAGAACGGTCTGCTGACCGTCGTCATCGACCAGAAGGTCGTCGACGCGCTCTGGGAGCTGACGGAGTCCGACCCGACGGCCGAAATCACCGTTGACTTGGAGCAGCGGAAGGTGCTCGCCGCCGGGATCGACGCCGACTTCGAGCTGGACGAGAACGCCCGCTGGCGGCTCCTGAACGGTCTGGACGACATCAGCCTCACCCTTCAGAACGAAGCCGACATCGCCGCCTACGAGGCGTCCAGGCCGGCCTTCAAACCCCGTACAATTACGGTCTGAGCAGCGCTTTTCCACGACTGCGCCCCCCACCCTCCGGTGGGGGGCGCAGTCGCTTGTTGAGACCCCGTCGGGCGACAACTCGCCCTAGATGGCACAATCGGTGCATGGAACGCGACAGCCAACTCGAGCTCTACGAGGCAGTCGCCGCCCGATTGAAGGAAGCGCACACAAGGGTGCGCGAACTGCAAGTCCCGGAGGGCGTAAGGATGGCGCTGTCCCGGAAGCTGCTGGTCGTCACGGCAGCGGCGAAGCACGATCTCGCGGACGCGGCAACGCGTCTGGACCGGTTGATGAAGGACCTCGACGAGGGCCGATTCCCTGAAGACGACTGACACCAGGAACTCCGCAACGGCACTTCCGCGTTGCGGCACTAGGGTGATTAGCCCGTTTCGTGTTTGATTTGCGGTATATACATGCCTAACGTGCGAAAAAGCTTGAACACTTTCGTTCTGGCAATGTCTCCGAAGGGGAAGACGTGAACAAGGCGCAGCTCGTAGAAGCGATTGCCGACAAGGTCGGCGGCCGTCAGCAGGCCGCGGACGCCGTCGACGCGGTTCTGGACGCCATCGTGCGTGCCGTGGTCGGCGGGGACCGGGTCTCGGTCACCGGCTTCGGCTCGTTCGAGAAGGTCGACCGCCCCGCCCGGTACGCCCGCAACCCGCAGACGGGTGAGCGCGTCCGGGTCAAGAAGACCTCGGTGCCGCGCTTCCGCGCGGGTCAGGGCTTCAAGGACCTGGTCAGCGGCTCGAAGAAGCTCCCCAAGGGCGGCGAGGTCGCCGTCAAGAAGGCGCCCAAGGGCAGCCTCACGGGCGGCGCTTCCGCGACCGTGAAGAAGGCCGCGGCCAAGAAGGCCACGACCGCCAAGAAGGCGGCGGCGAAGAAGGCCGCTCCCGCGAAGAAGGCCGCGGTCAAGAAGACCGTCGCCGCCAAGAAGGCCGCGGTCAAGAAGACCGCTGCCGCCAAGAAGACCACGGCGGCGGCCAAGAAGGCCTCCCCGGCGAAGAAGACGACGGCCGCGGCCAAGAAGACCGTCGCCAAGAAGACCGCGCCGGCGAAGAAGGCCACGGCGAAGAAGGCGCCCGCCAAGAAGACGACGGCGCGCAAGACCACCGCCAAGAAGGCCGTCGCCAAGAAGTAGAAGTAAGCGGCACAAGGGTCAAGGGCCACTCACACGCCGGGCCGGGCTCCCCTCGGGGAGGCCGGCCCGCGGCGCGTCCGGACCCGCGTGCGCATCGCATCCGCACCGCGTCCGCACCCTGTTGGCCCAGTCGGGCCCAGAAAGTTGCTCAGTATCGGTCAGTTCGGTCGGTTCGCTCGGTTCACAGCGTCTGGAGCGTGACCAGCGTGATCCGGAGTCCCGCGCCCCCGGCGCCCGGCTCCGTCTCGATCCGCACCCGCTGCCCCGGACGCAGCAGCCGCAGCCCGCCCGCGTCGAAGGCCTCGGCCCCGAACTCCACCGGGGTGCCGTCGTCGAGCAGCACACTGCCGCTGCGGGTCTCGGAGTCGTACGTGTACGCGGTCGCCTGCATGGCCCGCAGCCTATCCGGCCGCGCGATCACCGGCCGCGCCGTCCCAGTGGGCGGCCGTACGCGGCCCGACCCCCAGCGCGAGCGCGGCCGCCAGATCCTCGCCGGTGTCCACGTCCCGGCGTACGGAATCCACCCCGGCCAGTCGTATTTCCACCGCGCCCGACGACAAATGGCGGCAGCGCGAAGCACCCCCGAATGCAGGTGCCAATTCGACCCCCGGCCCCGCCGAGAGGAATGTCGTACCTATTTCGGCGGCATCCGCGAGAAATGTCCGGGGGAATTCCCCGGCGGCTTCCAGGACCCGCCCGAGCTCGGCGGGCCGCAGTGCGGGCAGATCCGCGTTGAGCGCCGCCACGCGCGCGTGCGGCCTGGCGTCCCGTACCGTCCGGGCCCCGTGCGCGAGCGCCGCGTTGAGCCCGGCCGCCGGGGAGTCGGGCACGATCCGCGCCCCGAGCGCCGCGAGCGCCGCCGCGGCCGCAAGATCGTCCGTGACGACCACCACATCCCGCACCCGCCCGCACGCGAGCGCCGCGGCCACCGTGTCCTGCGCGAACGCCAGCGCGAGCCGCGGACGCAACAGCGCCCCTGCGGCCGCGGCGAGCCTGCTCTTCGCCCGCGCAAGGGGCTTCAGGGGGACGACCAGGGACCAGCCGTCGTCCGGATCGATGTTCATCGCGGCCCATTGTGACCCGACACCACGCCCCCGCGTCCGGCGGAACGAAAGGCCCGGCGCCGGACGGCGCCGCCGGGCCGGGGCGTACCGTGTCCTCGACAGACCAGGAGCATGGGGCGACACTTGACCCTCTGCACGCCAGTCCCAGAGGAAGGTGCACGAGTGTCCCGCCGCAGAATCGGCTTCTGGTACCGCCTGGCGGCGGTCATCGCCAAACCCCCACTGGTGGTTCTGTTCAAGCGGGACTGGCGCGGAACGGAACACATTCCGGCCGACGGCGGATTCATCACCGCCGTGAATCACAACTCGTATCTGGACCCGCTGTCCTACGCGCATTACCAGTACAACACCGGACGCGTCCCGCGCTTTCTCGCCAAGGCCGGCCTCTTCAAGGGCTCGTTCGTCGGCACCATGCTGCGCGGCACCGGACAGATCCCCGTCTACCGCGAGACGACCAACGCCCTGGACGCCTTCAGGGCCGCCGTCGACGCCATCGAGCGTGGCGAGTGCGTCGCCTTCTACCCCGAGGGCACCCTCACCCGGGACCCCGAGATGTGGCCCATGGCCGGCAAGACCGGCGCCGCCCGCGTCGCGCTCCTCACCAAGGCCCCGGTCATCCCGGTCGCCCAGTGGGGCGCCAACCTCGCGATGCCGCCGTACGCCAAGGAGAACAAGCTCAGCCTGTTCCCCCGCAAGACGCTGATCGTGCAGGCCGGTCCGCCCGTCGACCTCTCGCGCTTCCACGGCCAGGAGCCCACGCCCGAGGTGCTGCGCGAGGCGACCGAGGTCATCATGGCCTCGATCACCGCGCTCCTGGAGGACGTCCGCGGCGAGAAGGCGCCGGACGAGCCGTACGACCACCGCAGGGCCCGGCTGGAACAGCGGCGCAAGGCCGCCGGGGAGGGCAAGAAGTGACCAAGGCAGCCGTATTCGGAACCGGGTCCTGGGGCACGGCCTTCGGCATGGTGCTCGCCGACGCGGGCTGCGACGTGACCCTCTGGGGCCGCCGCGCCGAACTCGTCGAGGCGATCAACACCACCCGTACCAACCCGGACTACCTCCCGGGCGTCGAACTCCCCGCGAACGTGCGGGCCACCACCGACCCCGCCGAGGCCGCCCACGACGCCGACTTCACCGTCCTCGTCGTGCCCTCGCAGACGCTCCGCGCCAACCTCGCCGAGTGGGCCCCCAAACTGGCCCCCGACACCGTCCTCGTCTCCCTCATGAAGGGCGTCGAACTCGGCACCGCCGAGCGGATGAGCGAGGTCATCATCGAGGTCGCCGACGTGCCCGCCGAGCGCGTCGCCGTCCTGACCGGCCCCAACCTGGCCAAGGAGATCGCCGCCCGGCAGCCCGCGGGCGCCGTCGTCGCCTGCGCCGACGAATCGGTCGCCAAGCGGCTCCAGACCGCCTGCATGACCCCGTACTTCCGCCCGTACACCAGCACCGACGTCGTCGGCTGCGAACTCGGCGGCGCGGTCAAGAACGTCATCGGGCTCGCCGTCGGCATCGCCAACGGCATGGGCCTCGGCGACAACTCCAAGGCCACGCTCATCACCCGCGGCCTCGCCGAGACCACCCGGCTCGGCCTCGCCATGGGCGCCGACCCGCTCACCTTCTCCGGCCTCGCCGGCCTCGGCGACCTGGTCGCCACCTGCTCCTCGCCGCTCTCCCGGAACAACACCTTCGGCACCAACCTGGGCCGGGGCATGACCCTGGAGGAGACCATCGCGGCGACCAAGCAGACCGCCGAGGGCGTCAAGTCCTGCGAGTCCGTGCTCGATCTGGCCCGCCGCCACGGCGTCGACATGCCGATCACCGAGACGGTCGTCTCGATCGTCCACGAGGGCAAGCCGCCGATCGTCGCGCTCAAGGAACTGATGTCGCGCAGCGCCAAGGCCGAGCGCCGCTGAGCCCACTCGCGGGCCCGCCGCCGAGACGCGCACTACGCCGGACGCGCGCGGCGGGCCGGGGCTCTTAAGCGCGTCGAACACGCAAGGTACGCTCAACGCGTTATGAGCGAGAACACCCAGAGCCCCCGCAAGCCGCGCGTGGCCGTCGTCTTCGGCGGACGCAGCTCCGAGCACGCCATCTCCGTCGTCACGGCCGGCGCCGTCCTGCGCGCCATCGACCGGACCAAGTACGACGTCCTGCCCATCGGCATCACCACGGACGGGCGCTGGGCGCTGACCGCCGACGCCCCGGAGCGGATGGCCATCGCCGACCGCGCGCTGCCGAGCGTCGCCGACCTCACCGAGTCCGAGACGGGCGGCGTCGTCCTCTCCGTCGACCCGGCCAACCGCGAGGTCGTGTACACCGAGCCCGGCTCCGTGCCCAAGGCGCTGGGCGAGGTCGACGTCGTCTTCCCGATGCTGCACGGCCCGTACGGCGAGGACGGCACCCTCCAGGGCCTCCTGGAGCTCTCCGGCGTCCCCTACGTCGGCGCGGGCGTGCTCGCCTCCGCCGTCGGGCAGGACAAGGAGTACATGAAGCGGGTGTTCACCTCCTTCGGGCTGCCGGTCGGCCCGTACGAGGTCATCCGGCCGCGCGAGTGGGAGCAGAATCCCGCGGCCGCCCGCAAGAAGATCGTCGAGTTCGCCGCCGACCACGGCTGGCCGCTCTTCGTGAAGCCGGCCCGTGGCGGCTCCTCCATGGGCATCACCAAGGTCGACGACCTCTCGGGCCTGGACGAGGCCATCGAGGAGGCCCGCCGCCACGACCCCAAGATCCTCGTGGAGTCGCTGCTGCGCGGCCGCGAGATCGAGTGCGGGGTCCTGGAGTTCGAGGACGGCCCGCGCGCCAGCGTGCCGGCCGAGATCCCGCCGGTCACCGACCACGACTTCTACGACTTCGAGGCCAAGTACATCGACTCGGCCTCCGGGATCGTCCCCGCGCCGATCGGCGACGAGGCCACCGCCGAGGTCCAGCGCCTCGCCGTCGCCGCGTACGAGGCCGTCTCCTGCGAGGGCCTGGTCCGCGCGGACTTCTTCCTCACCGAGGAGGGCGAGTTCGTGATCAACGAGATCAACACCATGCCGGGCTTCACCCCGATCTCGATGTACCCGCGGATGTGGCAGGAGAGCGGCGTCAGCTACCCCGAGCTGGTCGACCGGCTGATCCAGGCCGCGCTGTCCCGCTCGACGGGCCTGCGCTAGAGAGAGCCGGCAGGGGCTGTCCGGCAGATCATGGCCGGACAGCCTCTAGTCGCACTCCGGATCGAGCGCGCACGGCACGGCCTTCTGTACGGGGGCGGCCAGATCCGTGAGCGGACCCGCGTCATGCGCGTACCGCTCGGCCAGGCTCACCTCGACGTACGTCTCGCGGTACACCGAGGTGAACCGGGGTCCGTCGCCCTCCCGCCGTTCCAGCATCCAGCGCACACCGCCCACCGAGAGGCCCTGCGACTGGGGATCGCTCATCTTTTCGGGCCGGGGGACTCCGCAGCGCAGTACGATCGCCCCATCACCCCACCCGGCGGTCAGGTCGGAGTCCGGTTCCGGATCGCTCCGATCCAGCCCCGCCACGGTGTCGGGAAGCTCCTTCGCCAGTGCCTGGCAGAGGGCGGCTTCCCCGGCCGGCGGGCTGGGAACCGCGACCGAGGCCTCGGCGTCCGTGGAGGAACAGCCCGCGGCGGTCAGCAGCACCAGGAGGGAAGCGGCCGCGACGGGCAGGCCGAAGGGCCGGGGATATGACTTCACCGGCCAAGGGTAGACGGGGGCTACAGATGCACGACCGGGCAGGTGAGGGTCCGCGTGATGCCGTCCACTTGCTGGACCTTGGCGACCACCATGCGGCCCAGTTCGTCGACCGTGTCGGCTTGGGCGCGGACGATGACGTCGTACGGACCTGTGACGTCTTCCGCCTGGATGACTCCCGGAATCTTGGAGATGGTCTCGGCGACGGTCGACGCCTTGCCCACCTCGGTCTGGATGAGGATGTACGCCTGTACCACGGAACCTCCAGGGCGGCCACGAGGATCTTGTGGGAGAAAGAGACGCCACGGTACCGCGTCGCCGCGGGTGGCGGGGAGACCTGCGCGTCCCGAGGCGCCCGCAAGGTGGCGCAGGCACGACAGCAGTTGACGTTCCAGACGGTTCCTCATCGACGGTACCGCACGACAACACGAGGTGAGACGCGGTGAAGGGCACAGTAGGAGAGCTTGGGGAGTTCGGGCTCATCAGGGAGCTCACCTCCCGGCTCACCTCCACCCCGGCGGTGCGGATCGGGCCCGGCGACGACGCCGCGGTCGTCTCCGCGCCGGACCGGCGCGTGGTGGCCAGTACGGACATCCTCCTCGAAGGACGTCACTTCCGCCGTGACTGGTCGACGGCGTACGACGTCGGCCGCAAGGCCGCCGCGCAGAACCTCGCCGACATCGCCGCCATGGGCGCCGTCCCCACCGCGCTCCTCCTCGGCCTGGTCGTCCCGGCCGAACTCCCGGTCACCTGGCCCGTCGAGCTCATGGACGGACTGCGGGACGAGTGCCAGGTCGCGGGCGCGGCCGTGGTCGGCGGGGACGTCGTGCGCGGCGACACCATCACGGTCGCCATCACCGCCCTCGGCGACCTGCGCAACCACGACCCGGTGACCCGGGGCGGTGCCCAGCCCGGTGACGTCGTCGCGTACACCGGCTGGCTCGGCTGGTCCGCCGCCGGCTACGCGGTGCTCTCGCGCGGCTTCCGCTCCCCGCGCGCCTTCGTCGAGGCCCACCGCCGGCCCGAGCCGCCGTACCACGCGGGCCCGGCGGCCGCCGGGCTCGGCGCCACCGCCATGTGCGACGTCAGCGACGGGCTCATCGCCGACCTCGGGCACATCGCGGAGGCCAGCAAGGTCCGGATCGACCTGCGCTCGGGGCTCATCGACGTCCCGAGCCAGATGAACGACATCGGCCAGGCGGTCGGCGTGGACCCGCTGCAGTGGGTGCTCACCGGGGGAGAGGACCACGCCATCGTCGCCACCTTCCCGCCGGACGTGAAGCTCCCGGCCCGCTGGAAGGTCATCGGCGAGGTCCTCAACCCCTCCGCGCTGCCGCAGGTGACCGTGGACGGGGCGCCCTGGCACACCAAGGGCGGCTGGGACCACTTCGGCGGCCACGAGTGAGCCGGCCGCCCCTGGTCCTGACCGTCGCCGGATCCGACTCCGGCGGTGGCGCGGGCATCCAGGCCGACCTGAAGACGATGCTCGCCCTCGGCGTCCACGGCATGAGCGTGATCACCGCCGTCACCGCGCAGAACTCGCTGGGGGTGCGCGGCGCCTGGGAACTGCCCGAGGAGGCGGTACGCGCCCAGTACCGCGCGGTCGTCGACGACATCGGCGTCCAGGCCGTGAAGACCGGCATGCTGGCGTCGGCCGCGCTGGTGGAGACGGTGGCGGAGCTGCTGGCAGGGACGGACGCGCCGGTCGTCGTGGACCCGGTCGGGGTCTCCAAGCACGGCGATCCGCTGCTCGCTGCCTCGGCCCTGGACTCCGTACGGACGAAGCTGCTGCCGGTCGCCACGGTGGCCACGCCCAACCTGGACGAAGTGGCGCAGCTCACGGGCGTACGGGTCGGTTCGGAGGCGGATCTGCGCGAGGCGGCGGCGGCGATCCTGTCGTACGGGCCGCGCTGGGCGCTCATCAAGGGCGGCCACCTGGAGGGCGAGGCTGTCGACCTGCTCACCGACGGCACCGAGGAGCTGTGGCTGCGCGCGCCGCGCCACGACAACCGGCACACGCACGGTACGGGCTGCACGCTCGCCTCGGCGGTGGCCTCGGGCCTGGCGAAGGGGCTGACCGTGCCGGAGGCGGTACGGGAGGCGAAGGAGTACGTGACCGGGGCGATCGCGGCCGGGTTCGCGCTCGGCGCGGGGATCGGCCCGGTGGACCACGCGTGGCGGTTCCGGGGCTAGTTGATTCCGGGTACGGCGAAGGGCCGGTTCACCGAGGTGAACCGGCCCTTCAAGGCAACCGCAGGGGCTGCGCTACGACGAAACGTCGGCGTTAGCGCGAGACCTTGCCGGCCTTGATGCACGAGGTGCAGACGTTGAGCCGCTTCGGCGTCCGACCGACCACGGCACGCACACGCTGGATGTTCGGGTTCCAGCGACGAGACGTACGGCGGTGCGAGTGCGAAATGTTGTTGCCGAAGCCCGGCCCCTTGCCGCAGACGTCGCAGTTGGCAGCCACGGGTCACTCCAAAGACTTCAGATTTACAGTGAAATCCGGCGCACCGGAATCAGAGTTCTGAAGTGGCTTGCCGGGGGATTGGCCCGACTCTCGCCGGGCAACCGAAGCAGCATACAACGGCTGCTCCCGTGGAACGAAACTACCACGATCGCCCCGGCCCCCGCCCCGGTCCCAGGTCACGACCGGGTCTACCCTGCGGTGAGCCCACCGCGGACGCCCGCCTAGCAGGAGGACCACCCGTTGCACCGAGCCCCGCAGACCCTCGACGCCGCAGCGGTCCGATCCTGGTGCGCACGGGCGCTGGAGGCGCTCGGCCGGGAGCGGGAGGAGATCGACGCGATCAACGTCTATCCGATCGCCGACGGGGACACCGGCACCAACCTGTACCTGACGGTCGAGTCCGCCACCCAGGCCGTCGAGGCGGTCTTCGCCGCGGACGACCCCGACGCGGTGGACGCCGTGCGCGCCATGGCGCACGGGGCCCTGCTCGGGGCCAGGGGCAACTCCGGGACCATCCTCTCGCAGCTGCTGCGCGGCATGGCGTCGGTGCTCGCCGACGGCCGTGACGGGGATCACCTCGCCCGGTCGTTCGCGGTGGCGGCCCACGCGGCCCGGGACGCGGTGGCACACCCGGTCGAAGGAACGATCCTGAGCGTCGCGACGGCGGCGGCCGGCGCCTGCGAGGACGGCGGCAGCCTGGTGACGGTGGCCAGGGGGGCGTACGAGGGGGCCAGGACGGCCCTGGAGGCGACTCCCGGGCAACTGGCCGTCCTGGAGCGCGCCGGGGTCGTGGACGCGGGCGGACGGGGTCTGGTGGCGGTCCTCGGGGCGCTGGTGGAAGCCGTGTCGGGCGAGGCGCAGGTGCGGCCGTCCGCCGTGTCCGTACCCGTGCTCCAGGCCGACGACTGCGCCCCGGAGGGCGGCCCGGCCTTCGAGGTGATCTACCTCCTGGAGGCGGAGGACGCCGGTGTGGAGCGGCTTCGGGCCCGGCTCGACGCCCTCGGCGACTCCCTGGTCGTCGTCGGCGGCGACGGGCTGTGGAACGTGCACGTCCACGTCGACGACGCGGGCGCGGCGGTCGAGGCGGGCGTGGAGGCGGGCCGTCCGCACCGGATCCGGATCACGCACTTCGGGGCTGCCCCGGAGGTACGGGAACGGCTGCGGCGGGCGGTCGTGGCGGTCGTACCGGGGGAGGGACTCGCGGGCCTCTGCGCGGAGGCGGGCGCGACGACGGTGCTCGCCAGGCCGGGGGAGCCGCCGGCCAGCGGGGAGCTCGTCGACGCGATCCGGCGGGCGCACGCGTGCGAGGTCGTGCTGCTGCCCAACGACACCGACCTGCGGCACACGGCGGGCGCGGCGGCCGAGCAGGCCCGCGCGGAGGGCGTCCGGGTCGCCCTGATCCCGACCCGGGCGGCGGTCCAGGGCATCGCGGCGCTCGCGGTCCACGAACCGGACCGGCGCTTCGACGAGGACGTGGTGGCGATGACGGCGGCGGCGGGCGCGACCCGGTACGCCGAACTCGCCGTGGCCGAGCACCAGTCCTTCACCTCGGCCGGCGTCTGCCAGGCCGGGGACATCCTCGGCCTGATCGAGGGCGACGTCGCGGTCATCGGCCAGGACCCGACGACGACGGCCCGCACGGTCCTGGACCGAATGCTCTCGGCGGGCGGCGAACTGGTCACCCTGATCGTCTCGGACGACACCCCCGAGTCGCTGTCCACCACCCTGGAACGCCACGTCCGCGAGACATACCTGGCAGTAGACACAACGACCTACCACGCGGGCCGGGGCGCGCCGATGCTCCTGATCGGCGTGGAGTAGGCCCTCCGGCCCCAGCTTGTGGGCAGGCTGCGCGCCTTGCGGTGCCCGCCCGCTTGTGGGCAGGCGTTCCGCACGGCGGAGCGGGTGGGCACAAGCGGGGACCGGCGCGCTCGGCAAGTGCCTCGTGCCGAGGGCCGGGCCGTGGGGCGGAGCCCCCGGTCTCGTCAGAGTCTCGGGAAGGGGCGGGGTGGGGGACTTCCCGCCGCCCCAGCCACCGACCCACCCGTCACGACCCCACCCGCTCCAACACCGCCTCCGCCTCGGCCCGCCGCTCAGCCGCGGCCTCCCCCTCCGCCGCCGGCCCCGACGACGCGCCGTACTCCGCCAACACCCCCCGCGCCAACGCGGCCGCCGCCGCCCCGTCCTCCAGCCGGACGTGGAGCCACGCCGCCAGCAGCTCCGCCGCGGTCCGGCGGTCGCGGAACTCCGGACCGGCCGAGCCGAACTCCGCCGCCGCCCGCGTCGCGTACGACAGCGCGGCCCCCAGAGCGTCGGCGTCCACGTCGCCGTCCCCCAGCAGCTCCGCCGCCTGGACGTAGGTGTCCCCGCGCGCCACCACGTCGGTGCCGCACGCCTCCGCCGCCGTGTCCATGAGAGCCCGGCCGTCACCGGCGGCGCCGGCGATCCATGCCCGGACCCGTAGGGTCCTGACGTACGCGGAGGTGTCGCCGAGGTCGCGCCACAGCTCGCCCGCCCGCTCGTACGCCGCCGCGGCCTCCGGCCGCAGCTCCGCCTGGAGCAGGGCCTGCCCGGCCAGGTTCGCGAGCATCGCGTGGTCCCGCTGCTCCGGCCACTCCTTCGCGAGCTCCGCCGCCCGCAGCCACTGCTCCGCAGCGGACCGGGGCTCGTTCAGCGCCGCGAGGCACTCGCCGAGCCACCACAGCGTCTGGACGACCATGCCGTCGCCGTGCTCGTCCACGGAGAGGTCGGGGAGCACGGACTCCAGGATCGCCGCGGCCTCCTCGACCCGGGACTCCCGCAGCAGCCAACCGCCCAGCTGGTGCCGGGCGTACGCGCCGAGGCCCAGGCTCTCGCCCGCCTCGTCGGCCCAGTGGGCCGCCTCCAGGGCGTGGGCGGACGCCTCGCCGAACCGGTCCGCCGCGCCGAGGACTTCGGCGAGCTGGAGCCGGAGCCGGCTCTGCCCGGCCGCCCCGGCGTGCTCCACGCCGTGGTCGAGGGCGGCCCGTGCGGCGCGCTCGGCGGTCTCCAGGTCGCCGGTGTGCAGGGCGACCCGGGAGAGCCGGGCCTCGGGCTCGACGGCGTACCAGGGCAGTCCGGCCCGGTGGTACAGCTCGGCGGCGTACGCGTACTGCCGCGCCGCCTCCTCGGCGTCCCCCGCGTGCGCGGCCAGATCCCCCCGTACGGACTCGGCCTCGGCGGCCCGGTCCGCGACCAGCGGATCCCCGACGTGCGCGGAGGCGAACGCGACCAACGCGTCGAGCGCTTCAGCGAGCGCGTCGACGGCGGAGGACTCCTCGGCGCGGACGGCCTCCTCGCGGGGCCCGGTCGCCCCCTCGTCCTCCGCATGCAGCCGCAGCAGCCCCACCCGTACCCGGGACAGCAGCGCGCCCGACACCTGGCGGGGGGTCGCCGCGCCCTCCGCGTGGAGGGCTTGGATCCCGCCGACCGCGGCCTCCGCCGCCGACCATGCCTCCGGGAGGCGGTCGTCCAGGGCCAGGGCGAACGCGGCCCTGGCGCGGGCCGCCTGGGCCTCGCCGGGGTCGTCGGCCGTCTCGTAGCCCTCGGCCGCGCGGAGGAAGAGGCGGACCGACTCGGCGGGGCTCCGCTCCATGGCGATGGCGCGGTGGTCGTCCAGTTCGGCGCGGCCGAGCGCGTCCAGTTCGAGGTCCGCGGCGGCCACCGCCTCCCATGCGGCGCGCGAGGCCGGGTTCCGTTCCGCCGACAGGCGCCGGGCCTCCGCGAGCAGGTCGCGCGGTTCCGCCGAAGGAGCGTGAACAGCCGCCGGAACGGCGACCGGTACCGCCACCGGGCCCACCGCCCGTACCCCCAGCGGCAGCCGGTCAAGGAGCGGCGCCGCGTCCATCCGGGAACGCGCCCGCTCGCTCACCCGCCCCGTGCCGTTGCGCTCGTCGAAGCGCCGCGCGATCGCCAGCGCCTCCACGCGCGCGTGGGCGCCCAGTTCGGCGGCCGTCCACGAGCCGCCCGCGGTCCGCGCGGGGCCCGGCACCGACTGGGCGCCCAGGCCCCGCGCGACCAGCCGGGACATGAGCAGCGCCGTCACGGACAGGAAGCACAGCAGGCTGTCCGGATCGCCGCCGTCGGTGAAGAACGCCGGCCGCTCGGCCAGGATCTCCAGGCCCCGCGCCTCGTTGCCGGTCAGCGCGCAGAACTCGATGTGGTCCGCCACCGCCCCGCGCATGCTCTCCAACGGCCGCACCAGACGGTAGCCGCGCAGATGGTTCACCCGGGCCTCGTCGGGCCGGCCGAGCCGCACCAGCGGCAGCAGCGAGGAGGCGAGGACCGCGTGCGGCTCGTGCGCGCAGACGTGCTCGCCCGAGAGCACCGGCCCCCAGGTCCGCAGGGCCCGCTCGTCGTCGCCGCGCTCCGCCGACCACCCGCCCTGCCCGTGCAGCTCGCACGCGTGGCAGTCGGCCATCCGGTCCCGGTCGGCCGCCAGCCACGCCGCGT
The DNA here is from genome assembly GCF_042718575.1 of Streptomyces sp. NPDC058579. NCBI lineage: Bacteria > Bacillati > Actinomycetota > Actinomycetes > Kitasatosporales > Streptomycetaceae > Streptomyces > Streptomyces sp. NPDC058579. The sequence continues at coordinate 22,977 of NZ_JBHXPI010000021.1, read as the reverse complement.
ACGCCCGGTCCGCCCGCTCCACGTCGCCGATGTGCCGCGCCACCCGGAACTCGCCCTGCCGCACGGCCCGTTCGGAGTGGCCCGCGAGCCGGTAGCGGTGCTCCATCTCGCCGAGCCACTTCTCGATCGACGCCAGCGGGATGTGCGGCTGGTCGAGCATGCCGCTGGAGACCCACTTGAAGACCCAGTGCAGGGTGTGCGTCTCGTACGCGTCGAAGTCCCCGGGATTCTCGTCCCACATCCGGAGCAGCCGCGAGAAGGGCACGAACATCTTCGCCTTCTCGGAGCTGTAGTTGTACGCCTGGAGCTGGTGCCCGAGCGCCTCGATGACGGCCAGCGGCTCGCCCAGCTGTTCGGCCTCCACGAGGAGCCGCTCGGCGCGCGCGTTGCGCGCCGGTCCCTCCGGCTGCCGCGCGTTCTCCCGCAGGGCCTCGCGCAGGGCCTCGAAGGTCAGGGTCATGCGTCGTTCTCCCCGTGGTGGGTGGCCCAGGCGAGCAGCCCCGCGAAGGCCCGGTTGAGCAGCGCCGAATCGGCCGGCCGCAGCGGCCGCTGCGCCATCAGCAGCGCCTGCCCGTAGAGCGCCTCGACGGCCGTCCCCGCCAGCTCCCGGTCGCCGAGCGAGCCGATGCGGCGGATCGTCGGATTCAGGTGGTTGAGGACGAGCCGGGCCCTCGGCGCGCTGCCGCGCAGCGAACCGAGGATCCCGGCCCAGAGGTCGTCCGCCCGCTCCTCGGCCTCGGCGCGGGCCTGTTCGTGCCGGGCCGCCCGGTCGTCCAGGTGCAGCGCGGGCACGGTCAGCGGGTGGAAGGAGCGCAGCGACACGTCGCAGCCCAGGGGGTCGAGCGTGGCCCGCGCCACTGACAGGAACGCCGAAAGGGCCAGCTCCTGCTCCGGGTCGACGGAGTCGAGATGCGCGGTGACGGTGTCGGCGTCCAACTCGGCGACGGCGGTGCCGGGACGGACCTCGGGGAGGCGCTCCACCAGCTCCGTGTCGTACGTGTAGCCGCCGTTGACCACGCCGATGCCCTGCGCGGTCGCGATCGCGGCGACCTGCCGGTACTCCTCGACGGTACGGGTGTAGTGCACGACCGGGTGACGGCGGGCGAACTCCTCCAGCGAGAGCCGGCCGGCCGTCGTCTCGAACGGCAGCCACGGCAGCATCGTCCGCAGCATCTCGGCGTCGTGCCGGGCCAGCGACTTCACCCCGAGGTGGTGGACGGCAAGGAACTCCTCCAGGCGCTCAGGGGAGCCCGCGGCGAGCCCGCCGAGCCACTCCCGTACGGCCGCGCCCAGCGCGTCCCGTACGCCGGCCAGCGTCTCGTCCTCGTACAGCGCCTCGCGCGAGGCCGTCGGCCGCAGGCTGTCCGTGTCCAGGACGCAGCGCACGAAGAACGCCCAGTCCGGCAGCAGCCCGTCGGCCCGCTCCGTGAGCAGCATGCCCTTCAGGTGCACCCGGTGCCCGGCGCGCTGGGCCGGGCTGACGGCCGAAGGCAGTACGTACGCCACGCCCCGGATGCCGGCCAGCGGCAGATGGAGGTCGATCGAGTCGAGCGGGGTGAAGCCGAACGTCTCCTGGCAGTGGCCCGCCAGCGCGACCCGCCGCGCGGCCGGGCTCGGGTACGCCCGGTCCCAGGGCGCCGGAAGGTCGGTGACGGGCTGGTCCCCGACCCGTACTTCGTACGGGAGGAGGGAGCCGTACACCCGGGCGAGGGCGAGCACCCGCTCCTCGGTCAGCCACTCCCCGGAGCCGGGGCGCGCGGTGAGGTGCACGGTGGTGCCCGGCTCGGGACGCGCGCTGTCCGGGAGCGTACGGACCGTATACGAACCGTCGTCGCGGGCCGTCCACTCGACCGGCGGCTCGGCGGGCGTCCGGGCGCTGCGGCTGACCACCCGGATCTCGGCGGCCACGACGAAACAGGCGAGCAGTCCGATGCCGAACTGGCCGAGGAACTCGGCCCGCGCGCTCGCGATGCCGGCCGCGTCCGCCCGCTTCGAGCTGCGGCCGATCGTGGCCAGCAGGCTGTGCACGTCCCGCTCGGTCAGACCGATGCCGCTGTCCTCGACCCGCAGGACGGCGCCGTCCGCGTACAACTGGACCCGCGCCGGGGCGTCCGGCTGCTCCGCGCGGCGCGCGGTGATCGCGTCCACGGCGTTCTGCAGCAGTTCGCGCAGATAGACCCGCGGGCTCGAATAGAGGTGGTGGGAGAGGAGATCCACGAGTCCGCGCAGATCGACCTGGAAGGTGTGCGGTGTCTGATCAGCAGTCATCGTCGCTGCGCCGGTGGGGGGACGAGCGACGGCGCGGGTCGGGCGATCCCGGCGAGCGGTGATCGCGGAGCGGGGAGGGTGCGCGTCATCCTAGGGGCCACGACGCCGACGTGACCAGGAGATTTCCACAGCCTGCGCGACGGGTGTCAGTGCGGTGGTGTGCAATGGAACGCGTGCCAGTGCTCGACGAACCTCTGAAGAACCTGCTCGGCGCCGCCACCGCGAAGGTGATGGCCGAGCACCTCGACCTGCGGACGGTCGGGGACCTCCTGCACCACTACCCCCGGCGGTACGCCGAGCGCGGCGAGCTCACCGCCCTCGCCGACCTGCCGCTGGACGAGCACGTCACGGTGGTCGCGCAGGTGGCCGACGCCCGCGTGCTGACGTTCAACAAGGGCGGCCGCGGCAAGGGCCAGCGCCTGGAAGTCACGATCACCGACGGCAGCGGCCGGATGCAGCTCGTCTTCTTCGGCCGGGGCGTCCACTTCCACCAGAAGGAGCTGCTGCCGGGCCGGCGCGGGATGTTCGCCGGCAAGGTCGGCGTCTTCAACCGCAAGCTCCAGCTCACCCACCCCGAGTACAAACTCCTGGACGCCGAGAGCAGCGACGAGACGGTCAGGGCGTTCGCGGGCGAACTGCTGCCGATCTACCCCGCCTGCAAGCAGCTGGAGTCCTGGACCATCGAGCAGTCCGTCTCCATCGCCCTGGACTCCCTCGCCGCCACCGGCTGGGCCGGGCTCGCCGATCCGCTGCCGCCCGCCCTGCGCGAGGGCCGCGGCCTCACCGACCTGCCCGAGGCGCTCCTGAAGGTCCACCGGCCGCGGACCAAGGCCGACATCGAGGACGCCCGGCAGCGGCTCAAGTGGGACGAGGCCTTCGTCCTCCAGGTCGCCCTCGCCCGCCGCCGGTACGCCGACACCCAGCTGCCCGCCGTCGCCCGCAGGCCCACCCCCGGCGGGCTCCTCGACGCCTTCGACGCCAAGCTGCCCTTCACCCTCACCGACGGCCAGAAGAAGGTCTCCAAGGAGATCTTCGACGACCTCGGCACCGAGCACCCCATGCACCGCCTCCTCCAGGGCGAGGTCGGCAGCGGCAAGACGATGGTGGCCCTGCGGGCCATGCTCGCCGTCGTCGACGCCGGGGGACAGGCCGCGATGCTCGCCCCCACAGAGGTCCTCGCCCAGCAGCACCACCGGTCGATCACCGAGATGATGGGCGAGCTCGCCCAGGGCGGGATGCTGGGCGGCGCCGAGCACGCCACCAAGGTCGTGCTGCTGACCGGCTCCATGGGCACGGCGGGGCGCCGGCAGGCCCTGCTCGACCTGGTCACCGGCGAGGCCGGGATCGTCATCGGCACGCACGCGCTGATCGAGGACAAGGTGCAGTTCCACGACCTCGGCCTGGTCGTCGTCGACGAGCAGCACCGCTTCGGCGTGGAGCAGCGCGACGCCCTCCGGAGCAAGGGCAAGCAACCTCCCCACCTGCTCGTCATGACCGCCACGCCGATCCCGCGCACGGTCGCCATGACCGTCTTCGGCGACCTGGAGACCTCCGTCCTGGACCAGCTCCCCGCCGGGCGCTCCCCGATCGCCAGCCATGTCGTCCCCGCCGCCGACAAGCCGCACTTCCTCACGCGCGCGTGGGAGCGCGTGCGCGAAGAAGCGGAGAACGGCCACCAGGCATACGTCGTCTGCCCGCGCATCGGCGACGACGAGGACGAGAAGAAGAAGCAGAAACAGAAGGCGTCCCCCGAGGACGAGGCCGAGAAGCGGCCGCCGCTCGCCGTCCTGGAGATCGCCGAGAAGCTCCGCTCGGGCCCCCTCGCCGGACTCCGCGTCGAGGTCCTGCACGGCCGGATGCACCCGGACGACAAGGACGACGTCATGCGCCGCTTCGCCGCCGGCGACGTCGACGTCCTGGTCGCCACCACCGTCATCGAGGTCGGGGTGAACGTCCCCAACGCCACGGCCATGGTGATCATGGACGCCGACCGCTTCGGCGTCTCCCAGCTCCACCAGCTCCGCGGCCGCGTCGGCCGAGGCTCCGCCCCGGGCCTCTGCCTCCTCGTCAGCGAGATGCCCGAGGCCAGCCCCGCGCGCCAGCGCCTGAACGCCGTCGCCTCCACCCTCGACGGCTTCGAGCTCTCCCGGATCGACCTCGAACAGCGCCGCGAGGGCGACGTCCTCGGCCAGGCCCAGTCCGGCGTCCGCTCCTCCCTGCGGATGCTCACCGTCATCGACGACGAGGAGGTCATCGCCGCCGCCCGCGAGGAGGCCACCGCCGTCGTCCTCGCCGACCCCGACCTCTCCGACCACCCCGAGCTGCGCACCGCGCTCGACGCCCTCCTGGACAAGGAACGGGAGGAGTTCCTGGAGAAGGGGTGACATCACTCCGCGCCGACCGGCCATATCGTGGAGGCACAGACCCGAGAACCGCAGAAGAAACAGGGACCTCCCATGACCCGCGTGATCGCCGGCACCGCCGGCGGACGCCGACTGGCCGTGCCACCCGGCACCGGCACCCGTCCGACCTCCGACCGGGCGCGCGAGGGCCTCTTCTCCACCTGGGAGGCGCTCCTCGGCACCCTCGCCGGGGCCCGCGTCGCCGACCTGTACGCGGGCTCGGGCGCCGTCGGACTCGAGGCCCTCTCCCGGGGCGCCTCCCACGCCCTGCTCGTCGAGGCCGACCAGCGCGCGGCGAGGACGGTACGGGAGAACATCCGCGCCCTCGCCCTGCCCGGCGCCGAACTGCGCACCGGCAAGGCCGAGCAGATCGTGACGGGCCCGCCCCCCGCGGAGCCGTACGACCTCCTCTTCCTCGACCCTCCCTACGCCGTCTCGGACGACGATCTTCGGGAGATTCTCCTCACACTCCGCTCCGGGGGCTGGATCGCGGAGCAAGCCGTCGTCACCGTGGAGCGCAGCACCCGAGGCGGCGAGTTCGGCTGGCCCGACGGTTTCGAACCCCTGCGGTCCCGTCGCTACGGCGAGGGAACGTTTTGGTACGGTCGCGCCGCCTCTACGTGCGAAGACGCACGATGACCGGACCGGAGAGCGAGGGACCCAAGTTGCGCCGCGCCGTCTGTCCGGGGTCATTCGACCCCATCACCAACGGACATCTCGACATCATCGCCCGTGCCTCCAAGCTGTACGACGTCGTACACGTCGCGGTGATGATCAACCAGTCCAAGCAGGGCCTTTTCACGGTCGACGAGCGGATCGAGCTGATCCGCGAGGTCACCGCCGACTTCGGCAACGTCGAGGTCGAGTCCTTCCACGGCCTGCTGGTCGACTTCTGCAAGCAGCGCGACATCCCCGCGATCGTCAAGGGCCTGCGCGCGGTCAGCGACTTCGACTACGAGCTGCAGATGGCGCAGATGAACATCGGCCTCTCGGGTGTCGAGACCCTGTTCGTCCCCACCAACCCCACCTACAGCTTCCTGTCGTCCTCCCTGGTCAAGGAGGTCGCGGCCTGGGGCGGCGACGTCTCCCACCTGGTCCCGCCGGCCGTCCTCGGCCGGCTCACCCAGCGCCTGGCCGAGCGGCGCGCGCAGCAGTGACCCCGAGCGACTGCCGCTGACGGTCCGTCACCAGGTGTCGGGCGGGGGACGACTGCCCTTACAGTCGTCCCGTCCGTCTCCATCCAGCTGTAGAGAGTGGCGAGCACCCGGTGGACGTGCAGAAGAAGCTCGACGAGATCGTTTCGACGATCACCAACGCCCGCTCCATGCCCATGTCGGCGTCCTGCGTGGTCAACCGCTCCGACCTGCTCGACCTGCTCGAAGAGGTACGGGAGGCCCTGCCGGGCTCCCTGGCCCAGGCGCAGGAGCTGCTCGGCGGGCGCGAGCACATGGTCGAGCAGGCACGTCAGGAGGCCGAGCGGATCGTCTCCGCCGCCCACGCCGAGCGCGGCTCGCTGATCTCCGACACCCAGGTCGCCCGCCAGTCCCAGGACGAGGCGGAGCGGATCCTCTCCGAGGCCCGCCGGGAGGCCGAGGAGATCCGTGCCGAGGCGGACGACTACGTCGACTCCAAGCTCGCCAACTTCGAGGTCGTCCTCAACAAGACCATCGGCTCCGTCGACCGCGGCCGCGAGAAGCTCCTCGGCCGGGGCCCCGGCCTGGACGAGAACGGCTACGCCGAAGAGGACGCCCCCGAGTACAGCGCCGACCCGCAGACTCTGATCCGCCGGGCCGACGACTACGTCGACGCCAAGCTCGGCGCCTTCGAGGCCGTCCTCTCCAAGACCCTGGAGGCCGTCGGCCGAGGCCGGCAGAAGCTGCACGGCCGGATCGCCTCGGACGACCTCGGCGCGCACATGGCCGCCCAGGACGCGGCGGGCGGCTCCGTGCACACCAGCGACGCGGACTACCTGGCCGGACTCGCGGAGCTGGCCGACCCGGAGCCGGTGCAGCAGCCCGTCCACCAGCAGACCCCGGCCCAGCAGCCGGACCCGTATGCCTACCAGCAGCAGGCCCAGCACCAGGACCCGTACGCGTACCAGCAGCAGCCGGACCCGTACGCGTACCAGCAGCAGGCCCAGCATCAGGACCCGTACGCGTACCAGCAGCAGTACAGCTACGACCAGCAGCCGCAGCACCAGCAGCAGCCGCAGGCCGCCGCGCTCGACGAGACCAGCTTCTTCGACACGAGCATGATCGACCTGGAGCAGCTGCGGCAGTACGAGCAGGGTCAAGGCCACGGTCAGGGCCACTGAGCGAGCGGGCCGAGCGGGACCACGGGCCCGGATTGGGCCCTGAGCGAAGCGTCCAGTATCCTGGCTCTTCGGTCGCGCGTATGCCCGCGATCCCCGCTGCCCGCTTCGTCTCTCGATTCGAAGACGGCAGCCCCCTCACGATCCGAAAGCAGGAAGAACCCTGAGCACGCGCCTTGACCACCGCAACCCCCTCGTGTTCGACACACACGAGCTGGGGCGGCGTCCTGGTGCCCTTCAGCGGATCTCCCGCTCGGTCGAGGCCCCCACGAGCCTCGGTGTCGAAGGGGTCATCGGTGTGCCGGAAGGCGCGCCCGTGGAAATCGATCTCCGTCTTGAGTCGGTCATGGAAGGGGTGCTTGTCACAGGCACCGCCCGTGCGTCGGCCGAGGGGGAGTGCGTAAGGTGTCTGGAGCCCGTCGAGCTTGATCTCGACGTGGACTTCCAGGAGATGTACTCGTACCCCGACTCCGACGACCGGGGCCGCTCCAAAGCGGTCGCGGACGACGAAGCCGAGAACGACGAGGACATGATCCCCCTCGAGGACGGCATGTTCGACCTCGAACCCCTGCTGCTTGATGCGGTGGTGCTCGCACTGCCGATGCAGCCGGTGTGCCGGGAGGACTGCGCGGGTCTGTGTTCCGAATGCGGAATCAACCTGAACGAGAACCCGGACCACCACCACGATGCCGTCGACATGCGTTGGGCGGCATTGCAAGGACTCGCCGGTTCGCTGGGAACCGATGAGAAGGACAACATGAGCGGCGCCGAAGCTGGCGTCGACGAGAAGCAGGAGAAGTAGCCGTGGCTGTTCCGAAGCGGAAGATGTCGCGCAGCAACACGCGCCACCGCCGGTCGCAGTGGAAGGCTGCGGTCCCCACCCTGGTTTCGTGTGAGCGTTGCCAGGAGCCGAAGCTGCAGCACATCGCGTGCCCGAGCTGCGGCACCTACAACAAGCGCCAGGTCCTCTCGGTCTGAGTGGCTGGTGAGAGGCGCGATGTCTGAGTCCATCAAGACGGACAATGCCTCGTCCCACACGCTTCTGGAAGGGCGGCTCGGGTATCAGCTCGAGTCCGCCCTTCTGGTGCGTGCGCTGACGCACCGCTCGTACGCGTACGAGAACGGCGGTCTGCCCACCAACGAGCGTCTGGAGTTCCTCGGGGACTCCGTGCTCGGCCTGGTGGTCACGGACACGCTGTACCGCACCCACCCCGACCTGCCCGAAGGCCAGCTGGCCAAGCTGCGGGCCGCGGTGGTCAACTCGCGTGCGCTTGCGGAGGTCGGTCGCGGCCTCGAACTCGGCTCCTTCATCCGGCTCGGCCGGGGCGAAGAGGGCACGGGCGGCCGGGACAAGGCTTCCATCCTCGCCGACACCCTTGAAGCGGTGATCGGCGCGGTCTATCTCGACCAGGGCCTCGTGGCGGCCTCGGAGCTGGTGCACCGGCTCTTCGACCCGCTGATCGAGAAGTCCTCGAACCTCGGTGCGGGCCTGGACTGGAAGACCAGTCTCCAGGAGCTCACCGCGGCCGAGGGACTTGGTGTGCCGGAGTACCTCGTCACGGAGACGGGTCCCGACCACGAGAAGACCTTCACTGCTGCCGCCCGCGTCGGTGGTGTCTCGTACGGCACCGGCACCGGCCGCAGCAAGAAGGAAGCGGAGCAGCAGGCGGCGGAGTCCGCCTGGCGCGCGATTCGCGCGGCTGCGGACGAGCGTGCGGCGGCGGCGAAGGCCGCGGCCGAGGCCGGCGACGTGGGTGAAGCCGGTGCTGCCGGTGACGCCGACGAAACCGGTGACGCCGTTCCGGCAGCCGGCGAGCAGCCGGAGACCGGCGGGGTGCCGACGCCCGCCGACGAGGCTTCCGCCTGACCCTTCGTCTTCCGACGCCCCGGGCCGGGACCCCTTACGGGTCCCGGCCCGGGGCGCTTTCGTGCCGGGTCCGGGAGTCTTGGCTCGGGGGCTTTCTGTATCGGGCCCGGCGGTAGGCTTCGGGCATCGTTCCCGTACCCCTTGCGGAGGAGTCCCGTGCCCGAGTTGCCCGAGGTCGAGGTCGTACGGCGCGGACTCGAGCGCTGGGTCGGCGGGCGGACCGTGGGCGAGGTCGAGGTCCTGCACCCGAGGGCCGTGCGCAGGCACCCGGCCGGCGGCGCGGACTTCGCGGCCCGCCTCAAGGGCCACCGCTTCGGGACCGCGCGGCGGCGTGGCAAGTACCTCTGGATCCCGCTGGCGGACTCCGACGCCTCCGTCCTCGGCCACCTCGGCATGAGCGGGCAGCTGCTCGTCCAGCCCGAGGACGCCCCGGACGAGAAGCATCTGCGCATCAGGGTCCGGTTCCAGGACGGGCTCGGCACCGAACTGCGCTTCGTCGACCAGCGCACCTTCGGCGGGCTCTCGCTCCACGAGAACACGCCCGACGGACTGCCCGACGTCATCGCGCACATCGCCCGCGACCCGCTGGACCCGGAGTTCGACGACGCCGCCTTCCAGACCGCGCTCCGCCTGCGCCGTACGACGATCAAGCGGGCGCTGCTCGACCAGACCCTGATCAGCGGGGTCGGCAACATCTACGCGGACGAGGCGCTCTGGCGCGCCAAGCTGCACTACGAGCGCCCGACCGCAGCCCTGACCCGCCCCCGCTCGGCCGAGCTGCTCCAGCATGTCCGGGACGTCATGAACGCGGCCCTCGCCGCAGGCGGGACCAGCTTCGACAGCCTGTACGTGAACGTGAACGGCGAGTCGGGCTACTTCGACCGCTCGCTCGACGCCTACGGGCGCGAGGACGAGCCGTGCCGCCGCTGCGGGACCCCGATGCGGCGACGGCCCTGGATGAACCGGTCGAGCTACTTCTGCCCGCGCTGCCAGCGCCCGCCCCGCGCTACGGCGTGACCGTCTCGCGGGTCACTTCGGGGGTCACTTCGCGGGGCGTCTCCTTGGCCACGTCGTAACGCTCGCGTGCCGTGATGACCTGCGGCATCCGGCCCTCGACCAGCTCGATGAGCCCGACCAGGCGCTCCGCGACCTCGCGGCCCAGCGGCGTGAGCGTGTAGTCCACCCGGGGCGGGTTCGTCGGCTGCGCCTCGCGGTGCACGAGCCCGTCTCGCTCCAGGGCGTGCAGGGTCTGCGACAGCATCTTCTCGCTGACCCCGTCGACCCGGCGGCGCAGCTCGTTGAAGCGGAACGTCCCGTCATGGAGCGCGCCGAGGGTGAGGCTGCCCCACCGCCCGGTCACGTGCTCCAGCGTGACCCGCGACGGACAGGCGCGGGCGAACACGTCGAAGGCGAGGTCGTCGTCACTCATGGCTTCACGGTACTCCGGCACCGTACTTCCGCACAGCGCTCACCAGGAGTTAGTGCTTCAGCGGGTCGGCAAGGGCCTCAGAAGCCGAAGTCCTGCGTCCACCACGGGCCGCCGTCGGCGAAGTGCACGCCGACGCCGAGCGTCGTGTAGTCGCAGTTCAGGATGTTCGCGCGGTGGCCGTCGCTGTTCATCCAGGACTGCATCACGGCCGTCGCGTCCGCCTGGCCGCGGGCGATGTTCTCGCCGCCCATGCCGGTGACGCCCGCCTGGCCGGCCCGCTCCCACGGGGTGTCGCCGTCCGGGTCCGTGTGGTCGAAGAAGCCGCGCGCTGCCATGTCGGCGCTGAACTCGCCGGCCAGCTTCGCGAGCGCCGCGTCCGAGCGCACCGCGCTGCAGCCGACCTTGGCCCGCTCGTCGTTGACCAGCCGGACGACCTCCGCCTCGGCAGCCGCGGCACGGCTCAGGGTCGGGGTCGGTGCGGCGGGCTTAGCGGGCGCCTCGGTGCGGGGCGCGGGCTTCGTGGTCGTCGGGGCCGGCTTCGGCTTCGCCGTCTTCGACGGCGTGACGGCCGGCTTCGAAGGCTTGGGCTTCGGCTTCGGGGCGGCGGTCGTCTTCGACGGCTTCGGCTTCGGCGACGGGGTGGCCGAGGGAGACGTACTACCCGTGCTCGTGCTCGGGGCGGCCGGCTTCTTGTACGCGGAGGCGGAAGCGGACGTCGGGTTCGTCGGCGTCGCGGACGAACCGCCCTGCGTCGTCAGCTCCGGCGCCTGCCGGGACGACGAGTGGGTCTGCTCCGTGCCGGAGCCCGCGCTGCCCACGGTGAGCACGTCCCCACCGGGTATCAGGCCCGCGGCGACGAGGCCGGCGCCGACGGCGACCGCGGCGGAGGCACCGAGCAGTCCGGTGCGCAAAGGCGCGCCGCGCCTCCTGCGATGGCGTCCCATCCCTCTGCCTCCCTGATGTTCTGCGGTGCTGTCTTTGCTGATCTTTGCTTCTGCGGGCTTGTCGAATGCGACGCGCCCGAACGGGTGAGCCGCATTCGGTCGGGACTGTACGCCATGACACGAGGGGGTGGTGTGCTCCCTGAGTTATTGGGCCGTTAGCGTTCATCCATGAACGAAGACGTACGGCTCACCGCCTGGGTGCGCGGCCGAGTACAGGGAGTGGGCTTCCGCTGGTTCACCAGGGCAAACGCACTGGAGATCGGCGGGCTCGTCGGCTTCGCCCTCAACCTCGACGACGGCCGCGTGCAGGTCGTGGCCGAGGGGCCGAGTGAGAATTGCCACCGTCTGCTCGACTGGCTGCGCTCCGCCGACACTCCCGGGCGGGTGGACGGAGTCACCGAGATCTGGGCCACCCCGCGCGGCGGCTACGACGGCTTCGCGATCCGCTGACGACCCCTCGATCCGGCACCGCCCGATGGCCTGCGCGGTCCTCGGGCGGATGTTCGGCGAAGGGGTGCCGAAGGGGAAATGACCTGCGGGTTGCCGAGAAGGGCTTGCGGTGCGCTTCCGTGCGCGGAAGGATGATCGCGACGCCCCTGAGGCACCGAGTTGCGAGGCGCCGCCGCCTGTAGTGCGGCCGCGGACCCCCCGGTCGCCCCTTGATACAGGGCGTGATCGTGTTGACCGTCAAACTTTTTGGTGAGACTCTGGAATCCCCGCGCACCTTAGCTGTTTGGCAGTAAAAACCGGCACGACATGAAGCACTGCCGAGCACCGCGGGTGCGAAATCCCTCACGACCCACACCGCTTCGGTCGGTCACTCATTGTGGAGGACCATCCATCATGGCAAAGGCGCTTCTCGGTTACGTCGGCGGCTCCGACCCGCGACTCCTCGCCGAGATGCGACGGCTTCAGCAGCGCGTCCAGGACCTCGAGTCCGAGCTGGTACGGATTCAGTCCGAGAACGACGCGCTCAACGCTGCCGCCGCACATCATGGCGAGTCGCTGCTCGACAGCATCGAACTCGACGTTCCCAAGGCGGAGCCTGCGCTCACCTGACGGTCGGCACCATCGGACAGTCAGCCCCGACGGTCAGCCCCGTGCCGGGGCAAGGTGAGAAACACTCTCGCTGGCACAGCTAGATATGCAAGGGACGCTCAGGCGTCCCTTCTTTCTTGAGTCCCCCACGTCCCACCCCGGTTCTTACCGGAGGGTGTGCCCTGCACCTTCACGGGTGAAACGCGCAACCCCAGGTAGAGTCCCGGGGCGTGCATCTCAAGGCCCTGACGCTCCGCGGTTTCAAGTCGTTCGCCTCCGCCACCACCCTGCGGTTCGAACCGGGAATCACGTGTGTCGTGGGGCCGAACGGGTCCGGCAAGTCCAATGTCGTGGACGCGCTGTCCTGGGTCATGGGCGAGCAGGGCGCCAAGTCGCTGCGCGGCGGCAAGATGGAGGACGTCATCTTCGCCGGCACGACCGGCCGGCCGCCGCTCGGCCGCGCCGAGGTCTCGCTGACGATCGACAACTCCGACGGCGCGCTGCCCATCGACTACGCCGAAGTCACCATCACACGGATCATGTTCCGCGGCGGCAGCAGCGAGTACCAGATCAACGGCGACACCTGCCGGCTGCTCGACATCCAGGACCTGCTCTCCGACTCCGGCATCGGCCGCGAGATGCACGTCATCGTCGGCCAGGGCCAGCTCGACTCCGTCCTGCACGCCGACCCGATGGGACGCCGCGCGTTCATCGAGGAGGCCGCGGGCGTCCTCAAGCACCGCAAGCGCAAGGAGAAGGCGCTGCGGAAACTGGACGCGATGCAGGCCAACCTCGCGCGCGTGCAGGACCTCACCGACGAACTGCGCCGCCAGCTCAAGCCGCTCGGCCGCCAGGCGGCCGTCGCCCGCCGGGCCGCCGTCATCCAGGCCGATCTGCGCGACGCCCGCCTCCGGCTGCTCTCCGACGACCTCGTACGCCTCCAGGAGGCGCTGAAGACCGAGGTCGCCGACGAGGCCGCGCTGAAGGAACGCAAGGAGAGCGCCGAGAGCGAGCTGAAGGCCGCCCTCGCCAAGGAGGCCGACCTGGAGGACGAGGTCCGCAGGCTCGCCCCGCGCCTCCAGCGCGCCCAGCAGACCTGGTACGAACTCTCCCAGCTCGCCGAGCGGGTACGGGGCACGATCTCGCTCGCCGACGCGCGCGTGAAGAGCGCCACCGCCCAGCCGCCCGAGGAGCGCCGGGGCCGCGACCCGGAGGACATGGAGCGCGAGGCCGCCCGCATCCGCGAGCAGGAGGCCGAGCTGGAGGCCGCCCTCGAAGCGGCCGAACGCGCCCTGGAGGACACCGTCGCCCACCGCGCCGACCTGGAGCGCGAGCTCGCGGTCGAGGAGCGGCGGCTCAAGGACGTGGCCCGTGCCATCGCCGACCGGCGCGAGGGCCTCGCCCGGCTGCACGGCCAGGTCAACGCCGCCCGCTCGCGCGCCGCGTCCGCCCAGGCCGAGATCGACCGGCTCGCCGCCGCCCGGGACGAGGCGCAGGAACGGGCCGTCGCCGCGCAGGAGGAGTACGAGCAGCTCAAGGCCGAGGTCGACGGTCTCGACGCGGACGACAGCGAACTGGGGGAGCGGTACGAGACCGCCCGCCGCGACCTCGCCGATGCGGAGGCCGCGCTGACCGCCGCCCGCGAGGCCGCCACCGCCGCCGACCGCCGCCGCGCCGCGACCAGGGCCCGCCACGAGGCGCTCTCCCTGGGCCTGCGCCGCAAGGACGGCACCGGGGCGCTGCTCGGCGCCCGCGAGACCCTGACCGGCCTGCTCGGCCCGGCCGCCGAACTCCTGACCGTCACCCCCGGATACGAGGTCCCGCTCGCGGCCGCCCTCGGCGCGGCCGCGGACGCCGTCGCCGTCACAGGACCCGGCGCGGCGGCCGAGGCCCTGCGCCTGCTCCGCAAGCAGGACGCGGGCCGCGCGGCGCTGCTGCTCGCGGGCGCGCAGGAGCCGGCCGGCGCCCCGACCGCCGACTTCGGAGGCAGCTCCGCCGTCCCCGCCACCCGGCTCGTCGACGGCCCCGGCGAACTCATGGGTGCCGTCCGCCGGTTGCTCCGGGACGTCGTCGTGGTCGAAGGGCTCGACGAGGCCGTCGAGCTGGTGCGGGCGCACCCCGCGCTCACCGCCGTCACCGCCGAGGGCGACCTGCTCGGCGCGCACTACGCGCAAGGCGGCTCCGCCGGCGCGCCCAGCCTCCTCGAAGTGCAGGCCTCCGTGGACGAGGCGGCCGCCGAGCTGGAGGAGCTCGAGTCGCGCTGCGAGGCGCTCGCCGACGCCCAGCAGGGCGCGACCCAAGCGCGCCGCACCGCCGCCGCGCTCGTCGAGGACCTGGCCGAACGCCGCCGCGCCGCCGACCGCGAGAAGTCCCAGGTCGCCCAGCAGCTCGGCCGGCTCGCCGGACAGGCTAGGGGCGCCGCCGGAGAGGCAGAGCGGACCGCGGCCGCCGCCGCCCGCGCCGACGAGGCCCTGGAGAAGGCGCTCTACGAGGCCGAGGAGCTCGCCGAGCGGCTGCTCGTCGCCGAGGAGGCTCCGGCCGAGGAGGAGCCCGACACCTCCGTGCGCGACCGGCTCGCCGCCGACGGCGCCAACGCCCGCCAGACGGAGATGGAGGCCCGGCTCCAGCTCCGTACCCACGAGGAACGCGTCAAGGGGCTCGCCGGACGGGCCGACTCCCTCGACCGGGGCGCCCGCGCCGAACGCGAGGCACGCGCGCGTGCCGAGCAGCGCCGCGCCCGGATGCGGCACGAGGCGGAGGTCGCCGCCGCCGTGGCCGCCGGTACGCGGCAGCTCCTCGCCCACATCGAGGTCTCCCTCGTCCGGGCCGAGCAGGAGCGCGCCCTGGCCGACGCCGCGAAGGGCGCCCGCGAACAGGGCCTTTCCGCCGCCCGTACCCGGGGCCGCGACCTGAAGGCCGAGCTGGACAAGCTCACCGACTCCGTCCACCGGGGCGAGGTTCTCGGCGCCGAGAAGCGGATGCGGATCGAGCAGCTGGAGACCAAGGCCCTGGAGGAGCTGGGCGTCGAGCCGGCCGGACTCGTCTCCGAGTACGGCCCCCATCAGCTCGTACCGCCGTCGCCGCCCGCCGAGGGCGAGGAGCTGCCGGAGGACCCGGAGGATCCGCGGAACCGACCGCGGCCGTTCGTCCGTTCGGAGCAGGAGAAGCGGCTCAGGGCCGCCGAGCGGGCGTACCAGCAGCTCGGAAAGGTGAACCCGCTGGCTCTCGAGGAGTTCGCGGCGCTGGAGGAGCGGCACCAGTTCCTCTCCGAGCAGCTGGAGGACCTCAAGAAGACCCGGGCCGACCTCCTTCAGGTCGTGAAGGAGGTCGACATCCGGGTCGAGCAGGTCTTCACCGAGGCGTTCCGGGACACCGCCCGCCAGTTCGAGGGCGTGTTCTCCCGGCTCTTCCCGGGCGGCGAGGGCCGGCTGATCCTGACCGACCCCGACAACATGCTCACCACCGGCGTCGACGTGGAGGCCCGTCCGCCGGGCAAGAAGGTCAAGCGGCTCTCGCTGCTCTCCGGCGGCGAGCGTTCGCTGACCGCCGTGGCCATGCTGGTCTCCATCTTCAAGGCCCGCCCCAGCCCGTTCTACGTGATGGACGAGGTGGAGGCGGCGCTCGACGACACCAACCTCCAGCGGCTGATCCGGATCATGCAGGAGCTCCAGGAGTCCTCGCAGCTCATCGTGATCACGCACCAGAAGCGGACGATGGAGGTCGCGGACGCGCTCTACGGCGTCTCCATGCAGGGCGACGGCGTCTCGAAGGTCATCAGCCAGCGGCTCCGCTGACAGCCAAAAGCTTCAAGTCTTGAACACATCGCGCCAAGCAGCTTGTTTTAAGTCATACGACATCAAGTATTGACTTCGAAACTTGAAGGCATAGTCTCTGCAACGTTGCTTTTACCTTCACGTGGTGGGCGGCGTGATGTTGTGCGCCACTGGAAGGGCTCGCCCCCCACGCCCCGGCACCGCCGCCGGAGCCTAGGAGTCCATGTGACCAACACAGAGCAGGCGCCCACCCCGCCGCCGTCCGAAGGCCGGGCCGCCCACCCCGACCACCTCGGCCACGTCATCTTCATCACGGCGTCGGCCGCGATGGGCGGGTTCCTCTTCGGCTACGACAGCTCCGTCATCAACGGCGCCGTCGAGGCCATCAGGGACCGCTACGACATCGGCTCCGGCACCCTGGCCCAGGTCATCGCCATCGCCCTGATCGGCTGCGCCATCGGCGCCGCGACCGCGGGCCGGATCGCCGACCGCATCGGCCGCATCCGGTGCATGCAGATCGCCGCCGTGCTCTTCACGATCAGCGCCGTGGGCTCCGCCCTGCCCTTCGCCCTCTGGGACCTCGCCTTCTGGCGGATCGTCGGCGGCTTCGCCATCGGCATGGCCTCCGTCATCGGCCCGGCGTACATCGCCGAGGTCGCCCCCGCCGCCTACCGCGGCCGCCTCGGCTCCTTCCAGCAGGCCGCCATCGTCATCGGCATCGCCATCTCGCAGCTGGTCAACTACGGCATCCTGCAGCTCGCCGACGGCGACCAGCGCGGCGAGATCGGCGGCCTCGAAGCCTGGCAGTGGATGCTCGGCGTGATGGTCGTCCCCGCCCTGCTCTACGGCCTGCTCTCGTTCGCCATCCCGGAGTCGCCCCGCTTCCTCATCTCGGTCGGCAAGATCGACCGGGCGAAGGAGGTCCTCTCCGAGGTCGAGGGCAAGGACGTGAACCTCGACCACCGCGTCGCCGAGATCGAGCACGCGATGCACAGCGAGCACAAGTCCACCTTCAAGGACCTGATGGTGGCAGGCGCCCGGTTCAAGCTGCTGCCCATCGTCTGGGTCGGCATCGGACTCTCGGTCTTCCAGCAGCTCGTCGGCATCAACGTCGCGTTCTACTACTCCTCGACGCTCTGGCAGTCGGTCGGAATCGACCCGACGAGTTCGTTCTTCTACTCGTTCACCACGTCGATCATCAACATCATCGGCACCGTCATCGCGATGGTCCTGGTCGACCGGGTGGGCCGTAAGCCGCTCGCGCTCGTCGGCTCCGTCGGCATGGCGATCGCCCTCGCCGTCGAGGCCTGGGCCTTCTCCGCCGACCTCGTCGACGGCAAGCTCCCCAACACCGAGGGTGTCGTGGCGCTCGTCGCCGCCCATGTCTTCGTGCTCTTCTTCGCGCTCTCCTGGGGCGTGGTGGTCTGGGTCTTCCTCGGCGAGATGTTCCCCAACCGGATCCGCGCCGCCGCGCTCGGCGTCGCCGCCTCCGCGCAGTGGATCGCCAACTGGGCCATCACCGCGAGCTTCCCGTCCCTGGCGGACTGGAACCTCTCGGGCACGTACATCATCTACACGTTCTTCGCCGTGCTCTCCATCCCCTTCGTGCTCAGGTACGTGAAGGAGACGAAGGGCAAGGCGTTGGAGGAGATGGGCTAAACCCCGCTGCCCCTCTCCTCGACACCGGGACTGCCCCGGCCCAGGGCCCTATGCCTTGAGCCGGGGCAGCACCGTCTCTCCGAGCAGCCGCACCGACCGCCACGCCTCCTCGACCGGCATCCCGCCGCAGAGCGGATGCAGCACCAGGCTCTCCAGGTCCTGCCCGAGCGCCACGCACTCCTCGGGCGTGACGATCCGGTAGACCCCCTCCGCGCGCAGCTCCGCCACCGTCGTCGCCGCCGAGCGCACCGCCGAGCGGATGTCCTTCGACTGCCAGGACGCGTACGTCCGCGCCTCGTGCAGGAAGTGCTCCCCGTACAGCTCCCACGTCCGGTCGGGGTCCTCCGAGACGTGCAGCAGCGGGGTCTTCTCGGCCGGCATCATCGTCCAGCCCTCCGTGCCGTGCTCCGCGCACTGCTGCCGGTAGTACGTCTCCAGTTCCGGCAGGTGCGCGCTCGGGAAGAGCGGCAACCCGAGCCGGGCCGCCCGCCGCGCCGCCGCCTTCGAGGAACCGCCCACGAGCAGCAGCGGATGCGGCTGGGTGAACGGCCGGGGGGTGACCCGTACCGTACGGCCCTCGTACGTGAAGGGCTCACCGGACCAGGCCTTCAGCAGGGTCTCCAGGAGCAGGTCCTGGAGCTTGCCCCGGCGGCCCCAGTCGACCCCGCGCTCCTCGTACTCCTCCGGCCGGTAGCCGATGCCCGCGACCGTCACCAGGCGGCCGCCGCTCAGCAGGTCCAGGACGGCGATCTCCTCCGCGAGCCGCAGCGGGTCGTGCAGCGGCCCGATGATCGCGGAGACCGTGACCGCGATCCTCTTCGTCGCGCCGAAGACCGCGCCGGCGAAGGCGAAGGGGGAGGGCAGCCAGTTGTTGGCCGCGCCGTGGTGCTCCTCGGTCTGGATCGTGTCCACGCCGTGCTCGTCGGCGTAGGCGGCCATGGCGAGGGCGGCCCGGTAGCGCTCCGAGAGGGACTCGGGGGTCCCGTGCGGATCGACCAGGTTGAACCGTACGACTGTGAAGGGCATGGGAAGTCCCCTCCGCGCGTGGGAAGTCGGCGAAGGGGGACGGTATCTGACGTAGCGTCAGATGAGAACGGGGTGCGTCAGACGGAAACGGACTCGCCGGCCGCGACGGGCGCCTCGACCGGCTCCGCGGGAACCCGCGCGCGGTCCCTCGGCAGTACGGCGTACAGCACGCCCGCGACCACGATCGTCGCCCCCCAGCCGAGCCCGTTCTCGCCGATCCAGGAGGAGGCGAGCGGACCGGAGAACCAGTCGACCTTCGTGAACAGCAGCCCCACCACGAGCGCCACCGCCCACGCCGTCATCGCCTGCCAGGCGAAACCGCCCCGGTACCAGTACGCGCTGGTCCGGCCCGTGTCCATCAGGGCCACGCCGTCGTACGACCTGCGGCGCAGCATGTCGACGCCGAAGACGCCGATCCACGCCGAGAACGCCACCGCGAGCAGCGTCAGGAAGGAGATGAACGAGCCGATGAAACTCGTCGCCACCACCATGAGCAGGAAGCCGAAGACCAGGCTGATCACGGCGTTCACGCTGACCGCCGCCGCGCGCGAGACCTTGATGCCGAGCGTCTGCGCGGTGAACCCGGCCGAGTACATCGACATCGAGTTGATCAGCAGCATCCCGATCAGCGCGATGAGCAGGTACGGCACGGAGATCCAGGTCGGCAGCAGCTCGCCGATGAAGGAGACCGGGTCCTGCGCCGAGGCGAGGTCCGGGGTGGCGACCGCCATCACCGCGCCCATCAGGACCATCGGCAGGACGACGATCCCGGCGCCGCCGATCGTGGTGCCGACCATCGCCTTCGAGGAGGCGGTACGCGGCAGATAGCGGGTGAAGTCCGGGCCGGAGGGCACCCAGCTGATGCCGCCCGCCGCGATGGTGCCGATGCCCGCGATCATCATCGCCGTCGAACCGGCCGGCTTGTCGAAGACCGCCGACCAGTCGGTGTTCGCCACCAGATAGACAAGGACGAGCACCGAGAAGGCGCCGAAGAGGTACGTCGACCACTTGCTGCACACCCGCAGGGCGTTGATCCCGAGCCCGGACACCAGGAAGGTGCAGGCCACGAAGAGCAGCAGCGTGATGACGATCAGCGCGGTGTTCGACTCGATCCCGAAGAGCAGGTCGAGCACCGTCAGGACGGCGTACGCGCCGGTGACCGCGTTGATCGTCTCCCAGCCCCAGCGGGCCACCCAGATCAACGAACCGGGGAAGAGGTTGCCGCGCTGCCCGAAGACCGCCCGCGACAGGGCCATGCCGGGGGAGCCGCCGCGCTTCCCGGCGATCGAAATCAGGCCGACGATCCCGTACGAGAGGATCGGCGCCGCCGTCGCGACGACGAGCACCTGCCAGAAGTTCAGGCCGTTGAAGACGATGAGCCCGGCGCCCATCGTGAGAAGAAGCACACTGATGTTGGCGGCGACCCACGTCGGGAACAGCTCCCGGACGTGACCGCCGCGCTCGGCGTCGGGGACGGGTTCGAGACCACGGGTCTCGACCGAGCTTCCGGCTTCGGCGGAGAATTCCGCGGCGGTATCGGCGGCAGGGGGCATGGCGGTACTCCGTGCGGGGTGTGGGGGACCCACACAGCGTACGTGCTCCTCCTCCGGTCCGGTCGTGGCCGATACTGGGACGCGTTATGGAACTCATTCTTGCTGTAGTCATCGCCCTGGTCGTCGCCGTCGCCGTGACCAGCGGGCTCGTGATCAGCGGCCGCAAGAAGAAGCAGCTGCCGCCGCCCGAGGCACCGTCCACCACGCCGACCATCACCGCTCCGCCCGCCGAGCCGCACGTCGGCGAGGAGGCGGAGACACCGCGGGAAGAACCACGCCGCACCATCGAGGAGGTCGACCTCCCGACCGCGGAGGAGGCCGCCCAGGCCCCGACCGCCGTCGAGGACCCGGTCGTCGCCGAGGCGCCAGCGATCGAGATCGAGGTGCCCGAGCCGACCGCCGGCCGCCTCGTCCGCCTCCGCGCCCGCCTCGCCCGCTCCCAGAACTCCCTCGGCAAGGGGCTGCTCACGCTGCTCTCCCGGGACAACCTCGACGAGGACACCTGGGAGGAGATCGAGGAGACCCTGCTGACCGCCGACGTCGGCGTCGCCCCGACCCAGGAGCTGGTCGAGCGGCTGCGCGAGCGCGTCCGCGTCCTCGGTACGCGTACCCCCGAGGAGCTGCGCGGCCTGCTGCGCGAGGAGCTCGTCACCCTCCTCCGCCCCGACTTCGACCGCACCGTGAAGACCGAGAGCGCCCCGGGCACCCCGGGCGTCGTCATGGTCGTCGGCGTCAACGGCACCGGCAAGACCACGACCACGGGCAAGCTCGCTCGCGTCCTGGTCGCCGACGGCCGCTCCGTCGTCCTCGGCGCGGCCGACACCTTCCGCGCGGCGGCCGCCGACCAGCTCCAGACCTGGGGCGAGCGGGTCGGCGCGCGGACCGTGCGCGGTCCCGAGGGCGGCGACCCGGCGTCGATCGCCTTCGACGCCGTCAAGGAGGGCATCGCGGAGGGCGCCGACGTCGTCCTCATCGACACCGCCGGCCGGCTGCACACCAAGACCGGTCTGATGGACGAGCTGGGCAAGGTCAAGCGGGTCGTCGAGAAGCACGGCCCGCTCGACGAGGTCCTGCTCGTCCTCGACGCCACCACCGGCCAGAACGGACTGGTCCAGGCGCGCGTCTTCGCCGAGGTCGTGGACATCACCGGCATCGTCCTCACCAAGCTCGACGGCACGGCCAAGGGCGGCATCGTCATCGCCGTCCAGCGCGAGCTGGGCGTCCCGGTCAAGCTGATCGGCCTGGGCGAGGGCCCGGACGACCTGGCCCCCTTCGAGCCGGGCGCCTTCGTCGACGCCCTCATCGGGGACTGACCCCGACACCACGCGAAGGGCCCCGCCGGTCTCCGGCGGGGCCCTTCGCGTGTCGGGCGTCTGTCAGAAGTCAGAAGTGTGTGCGGTGGCAGATGTACGCCAGCGTCCCGAGCAGCAGTCGTGCCTGCGGCGGCGCGCCCGCCGTGTCCAGGGTCGGCGGCCGCAGCCAGCGGACCGGACCCAGGCCGCCGAGGTCCGAGGGCGGCGCCGTCACGTGGTCGCCGGGACCCAGGCCGCGCAGGTCCAGGTCCGCGTCGTCCCAGCCCATCCGGTACAGGAGCTGAGGCAGCTCCGCCGCCGCGCCGGGTGCCACGAAGAACTGGGCCCGTCCCGTCGGCGTCGCACAGACCGGCCCCAGCGGCAGGCCCATCCGCTCCAGGCGGACCAGCGCAAGCCGCCCCGCCGGCTCGGCGACCTCGATCACGTCGAAGGCCCGGCCCACCGGCAGCAGCAGCGCCGCTCCCGGATACCGGCCCCACTCCTTGGTCGCGTCGTCGAGGCCCGCGCCGGCCGGGACCGGCTCGGCGAACGAGAGCGGATGCGCCCCCGGAGCCGTACAGGACGCGTCGCCGCAGGAACACCGGCCGGAGACGGCCCGGGCGCCGGGGACCACGTCCCAGCCCCACAGCCCGGTGTACTCGGCCACCGCTGTGCACTCCGTGGTGCGGACGCGGCGACGTGAGCCGGACCGCATCTCACGAATGCCGCCGATCGTGAAGCCCATGCCCCCTCCAACGGGTCGGACGCGCCGGTGGTTACGACCCGGAGCCCCACTGTCACGCTCCGTCGCCGGGGGTGGCGCGCGGACGTGGGCGAGGTGGTGCGGTCCATGGCGCGCGCCTGCTGGCGCTACGGTCCGCCGACTCTGGTTCGTCGCATGTCAAGTGAATCGTGTTCGGTGGCAGGCGAGTTCATTCGAAGGGGTGGCGAATGGTGGCGATTCTTGAATCCGCCTCGCGGGACGGGTGATCGTAGGATTACTTTCGGTGCTCGAACCCTGGAGTCCTTGCGCACGCGGGTATGCCGGAGGCAACCCGCTTTCCCGTTCGAAGGAGTAGAAGCTCCAGACGGAAGCCGCAAGACACGGCATTCTGATAGGGGTTCGCGCAACAGAAGTCTCGACCTGGATGGGGGCGTTCCTGTGGGCGGCAACGGCGCAGACGGTACGACTGCCGGCAAGCGCCCGAACGAGCAGCTGAGCTCGTGGTTCGTGCGGAGCGGCTGGTCGAAGGGCGAACTGGCGCGTCAAGTGAACCGCAGGGCACGCCAGATGGGCGCGCACCACATCTCCACGGACACCTCGCGGGTGCGCCGCTGGCTGGACGGCGAGCAGCCGCGCGAGCCTATCCCCCGGATCCTCTCCGAGCTGTTCTCCGAGCGGTTCGGTTCGGTGG
>NZ_JBHXPI010000020.1:118935-128286 GCF_042718575.1 Streptomyces sp. NPDC058579 | reverse complement strand
GGCACCGGGGAACGGGCTCCCCCGGCTCACAAGCCACCGTACGGAGAACGGCCCCCGCACGAGCCCCCCTCGCCCGCCCGACAGAAAGCCGATGCCATGGCCATCGACGTCACCGCACTCCGAGCGCAATTCCCCGCCCTCGACAACGGCCTCGCCTTCTTCGACGGGCCGGGCGGCACGCAGACCCCCCGCCCCGTCGCCGAGGCCATCGCCGAGACGCTGATCGGTCCCCTGTCCAACCGGGGAAGGATCAGCCCGTCCGAGCTCAACGCCGAACGCTCCGTCACGGAGTTCCGCGCCGCCTACGCCGATCTGCTGAACATGCCCGCGGACGCCATCGTCCACGGGCGCAGCGCCACCCAGCTCACGTACGACTTCGCCCGCCTGCTGGCGCGGGGCTGGGGCGCGGGCGACGAGATCGTCGTCAGCCGCCTCGACCACGACTGCAACGTCCGCCCCTGGGTCCAGGCCGCCGAGCGCGCGGGAGCGACGGTCCGCTGGATCGAGATCGAGCCGGAGACCGCCGAGCTCGACCTGGAGTCGTACGAGCGCGTCCTCTCACCCCGTACGCGCCTGGTGGCCGTCACGGCGGCCTCGAACGTCCTGGGCACCAAGCCCCCGCTGCGCCGGATCGCGGACCGGGCCCACGAGGTCGGCGCGCTGCTGTACGTGGACGGCGTGCACTACGCGGCGCACCACCTCGTGGACGTACCGGCGCTGGGGGCGGACCTGTTCGTCTGCTCGCCGTACAAGTTCCTCGGCCCGCACTGCGCCGTCCTGACCGGAGCGCCCGATCTCCTGGAGTCCCTCCACCCGGACAAGCTCCTGCCCTCCCCGGACACGGTTCCGGAGCGCTTCGAGTTCGGCACGCTCCCGTACGAGATCCTCGCGGGCGCGCGGGCGACGGTGGACTTCCTCGCGGCGGTGGACCCGGGCGCGGAGACCTCGCGCCGGGGTCGGCTGACCTCGTCCCTTGACTCCCTCCACGCGCACGAACTGTCCCTGCGTACGCGGCTTGAGGACGGGATACGCGGCCTCGGCGACGCGGTGACCCTGCATTCGAGGGCCCAGGACCGTACGCCGACACTCCTGATGACCCTCGAAGGCCGCGACCCCCGCGAGGCGCAGATCCACCTGGCCGCCCGCTCCATCCTGGCCACGGCGGGCCAGTTCTACGCGTACGAGCCCTTCACCGCCCTGAAGCTGGAGGGCCCGGCCCTCCGCGTGGGCCTCGCTCCCTACAACACCGCCGACGAGGTGGACCGGCTGCTCGAAGGGCTCTCCGACTTCCTCCGCCTCTAGGACCTGACGCCGCCCGCCCGCACCAGCCGGGCGGAGAGGTGGTGTTGCAGAGGCTGGCCGACGGCCGCGAGGTCGTGGGTGAAGTCGAGCGTGTCCTCGGCCGTCAGGGTGTAGCGGCGGCGGGTGGCGCGCACCTCCTTGGCCGTGGGGGTGAGCGCCACCTGGTGGCTGCTGAGTTCGACCGTGCCCGCGTCGGCGCCGCCGACCAGGATCTCCGCGATGCCGGTGGGCTGGGTGATCAGCGCCTCCACCCGGCCCTCCGGCTGGATCCGCCACCAGCCGGTCTCCCGGGCCGACGGCCGCAGCGGGTCGCCGTCGGCGTCGAGGAGCCAGGCGCGCGCCTCGAACTGGAGGAAGGGCCGTCCGTCATGGCTGAAGGTGACCTCCTGCGCGTACGTGAACTCCTCTTCGAGCGTCGGGTATCCGCCCCGGCCCCGGCCGACCCAGGTTCCGAGGAGCCCGAGCACAGGACCGAGCTGCGCGTGGGGTGCGGGCGAGGCGTCCGGGTGGAACGCGTCGGGGAACGGGGGCTGCTGGGCGGGGTCGTGCATGATGT
Organism: Streptomyces sp. NPDC058579; assembly: GCF_042718575.1. Lineage (NCBI taxonomy): Bacteria > Bacillati > Actinomycetota > Actinomycetes > Kitasatosporales > Streptomycetaceae > Streptomyces > Streptomyces sp. NPDC058579. The sequence goes on along the minus strand of NZ_JBHXPI010000020.1, from coordinate 126,428 downwards.
GCGCTCCTGGGTCGGCGTCCGGTACCGGATGGCAGCTTAGGGGGGACGCGTCCGCCACCTCGGCATAGGCTTCGCTCGGCATGGACGTTGCCGATGGACGTTCGCGAGAGACGGACACCCGTGGACGTTCGCAGGAGACGGGCGCCCATGGACGTTCGCGGGGGACGGGGGAGCATGAAGGCGGGAACGGCGGTGCGTTGGGGGTCGACGCTCGATTCGGTCGTGGTGTACGCGCAGGGGGCGCTCTGTCTGCGTCTGGCGCGGGGCACCGTGCCGGCGGACGGGCGGGTGCTCGTCACGGGACTGCCTCGTTCGATCGACCCGGGTTCGCTGCGGGCCCGCGTCCTGGGCGCGCCCGGGGTGCGGGTCACCGAGGCGCGGGTGGAGGTCGAGGCCGAGCCGGTCGGCGAGGGACTCCCCGACGAGCTGCGGCGCGAGACCGAGCGGCTGCGGGAGGCGTACGCGCGGGCGGAGGCCCGCCGGAACCGTCAGTCGGGCCTGATCGCGGAGGTCGCGAAGCTCCACCCCATCTCCCCCGGTCGCAAGCGGGAGGACCCGCACCGCCGTACCCCCGTCGACGCGTGGCTGGAACTGGCCGACTTCGTCGACGAGCGGCTCGCGGGACTGCACGCCCGCCTCGCCGAGCTGGAACAGGCGGTGCGCGAGGCCGAGCACGCGCTCGAAGTCGCCTACGACCGGGAGGCCCGCGCCTCCACGGACGCGCCGCAGGCGCACGTGGAGACCACGGTCGGCGCGCTCCTGACGCTCGACGGCACCGCCGAGGGCGAGGTCGAGGTGGAGGTGGAGTACGGCGTGCCGGGCGCGGTCTGGGTGCCGACGTACCGGCTCACGCACCGTCAGGGCGACGGCAGCGGCCGCCTGGTGCTGCGCGCGTCGGTCGCCCAGCGGACCGGCGAGGACTGGACGGGCGTACGGCTCGCCCTGGCCACGGCCGATCTGCGGCGCCGCACCGATCTGCCGAGGCTCCGCTCGGTCCGGATCGGGCGCCGTCAGGCAGCCCCCGCGCCGTCCGGCTGGCGCGAGCCACCCGCCGGGCTCGCGGAGCTGTTCTCCGGCTTCGACGCGGCGGGCCCTTCGCCCGCTTCGGGCGCGGCCGCCGCGGGGCTGCCGAGGGCCGTGGGGCTGCCGGTGGCCGTGGGTGGGGCGGCGCCAGGTGGGGCAGCGCCCCGTCCCGTACCGCCACCGCCGCCCTCCCCGCAGGGCTTCGGCGAGCCGGTCGGCGGCTTCCCGGTGCCCGGCGCCGCGTACGGCGCCCCGATGCCGGCGGCCATGATGCCCGCGCCGTCGCAGCCGTCGGGGCCGCAACCGCCCGGGGGCCGACCGGCCGCCAAGGCCCGCACCCGGGGCCGTGCCGAGTCCAGTGCGGACGGCATGGAGCGCGCGGAGGGCGCTGCCCCGCCGGCACCGGTCCCGGTGACCGGACCGCCGCAGCCGAGCGGGGCCGAACTCGACTACGCCGCGCTCGTGCTGAGCGGGCCCGAGGAGCCGGGCGGTCGCCGGGGCCGGCTGTTCCCCGACGCCGCCTTCGATCCGGTGGCGGCCGAGCACCGCCGCCGCGCCGAGACGGTGGCCGCGCTCCCGCTGCCCGGCCACGCCGTGCGGCCCCGCGTGTCGGCGGGCTCCTTCGACCACCGGTTCGACGCCGCCGCCCGCGCCGACATTCCGTCGGACGGCACCTGGCACACCGTCACCGTCGGGGAGATCCCGGTCGGTCTGCGGACCGAGTACCTCAGCGTGCCGTCCGTGGAGCCGACCGTGTACGCGACGCTGGTGCTCTCCAACGCCACCGACCAGGCCCTCCTGGCCGGTCCTGTCGAGGTCACCGTCGACGACGACTTCCTGCTGACCACCGCGCTTCCGACGCTCGCCCCGGGCGGTGTGCGACGGGTCGGGCTCGGCCCCGCCGAGGGCATCCGGGTCACCCGCCGCACCCAGCTGCGCGAGTCGACCTCGGGCCTGCGCAACACCACCACGGTGCTCGACACCCGCGTCCACGTCGAGCTGGCCAACGCGCTCGCGCGGCCCGTCACCGTCGAGGTCCGCGAGCGCGTCCCGGTCACCACGGAACCGGACGTCCGGATCGAGGAACGGGCCGACTGGACGACACCCCAGACGGACACCGGGCCCGACCGCCACGCACCGGGCACGCGCGTGTGGCGCCTCGATCTGCCCGCCGGGGCCACCGCCGCCCTCGAAGGCGGCTACGAGATCCGCATCCCGACCGGCAAGGCCCTGGTCGGCGGAAACCGCAGGAGCTGACGCACCTCATGTCCACAAACCCGATGTCCTCGGCTCCGAAGTCTCCGACCCCCGAGTCCTCGGCCCCGATGCCGATAGCTCTCCCCGTCACCGCCGTCACCTGCCTCGAAGACCGCGCCCACGTCGAACGCGCCACCGTGCTCGACCTCGCCGCCGGCGTCCACCGCCTGCGTCTCGGACCGATCGGCGCGCTCGCCGTCGACCGGACGCTGCACGCCGAGCTGACGGCCGATCACCGGGCGACCGTCCTCGACGTACGGATGGTCCGCGCCTGGAACCCGCGCGGGCCGCAGGCGCCCACCGACGACGACTCGCCGCTGCGCCGGCGCGCGCACGCCCTCGAAGAGGAGCGGCTCGGTCTGGAGCGCCGGCGCGACCGGCTCCGTACCCGCCTCGATCTGCTCGGCCGCCTCGCGACCGACCTGCACCGGGAGATCGGCGAGGGCACCGGCTTCGGGGAGTCCGAGCGGGACCGCTGGGCCCGCGAACTGGACCGGGTGGACGGCGACCGTGACACGTACGGCGAGGAACTACGTACCGTGGACGTCCGGTTGACCGCCCTCTCCGCCGAACTCGGCGATGTCGCACGGGCGATGGACCTCGCCGAGGAGGACCCCGCCGAGCTGGTCGGGCACATCGAGCTGACCCTGGAGACCGATGCGGCGGGGCCGGTCGGCCTGCGCCTGAGTCACCTCACCCCGTGCGCGCTGTGGCGGCCCGCGTACCGTGCCGTGCTCGACGGTGACTCGCTCACCCTGGAGACCGACGCGATCGTCTGGCAGCGCACCGGGGAGGACTGGTCGGACGTACGGCTCACCCTGTCGACGGCCCGCTCGGCCCTGGCCACCGATCCGCCGCGCCTGCGCCAGGACCGGCTGACCCTCAAGGACCGCTCGGCTGCGGAGCGCCGCGCGGTCGACGTCGAGCTGCGCGAGGAGGAGATCGGGACGCTCGGCCCGGCCCCGGTGCTCGGCCTGCCGGGGGTGGACGACGGCGGTGAGACACGGGTGCTGCGGGCTCCCGCGCCGGTCTCGGTGCCGGGTGACGGCCGCGCCCACCGGGTGCCGCTCTCCGCCTTCAGCACGGCCCCGCGCAGCGAGTACGCCTGCTCTCCGGAGCTGTCGCCGCTGGTCACCCAGGTCGTACGGTTCGACAACGGCTCCGGGCACGCGCTGCTCGCCGGGCCGGTGGACCTGGTCCGCGCGGGCGGTTTCATCGGGCGCGGCACGCTCGACTTCACCGCCCCCGGCGCCCCCGTCGAGCTGGCCTTCGGCAGCCGCGACGACCACCGGGTGGTCCGGGAGGCCGAGGAGTCCCGCGACACCACCGGGCTCACCCAGCGGACGGTGGTCACCCGCACGGTCCGGCTGCACCTGTCCCGGTTCTCCGCCCCCGGCGAGCACGGCGAGCGGGTGGTCGTCCTGCGGGAGCGGATCCCGGTCTCCGAGGTCTCGGCGGTGGAGGTGCGCCTCCACAAGGACGCCTGCTCCCCGGCCCCGGACACGGTCGACGCCGACGGCATCGCCCGCTGGGACGTCCCCCTCGCCCCCGGCGGCCGCCGCACGGTCACTCTGGTCTACGAACTCTCCGCGAGCGCCAAGGTCACGGGGCTCTGAGCGGATGGATGCTCACGGGGCCTTGAGCGGGGCGCCGCCGTCCGTGACCCGGTCCAGGTCCGCGAGGAGGGCCTCCAGCCAGGTCTCCGTCGCGTAGTAGCGGCCCGGGGCCCCGGCGGGCGAAGTCCCCTCGGCGGCGGGCGAGGTCCCGGCGGGCGAAGCCCCCGCGACGGTCGGCGGGGCCCCCTCGGCAGCCGGCGAGGTCCCCTCTGGTGGGACATCCGCCGCGCCGAGGGCGTCCCCGGGCGACTCAAGCCGGGCGGCGAGCAGCAGCATCCGGCCCGCCACCCGGTCGCCGAGCCGGGTCAGCGCGGCGGCCGCCTCGGGATCGAGCGGCGGTACGGAGACGGGGCCGGGCGCGCCGCCCTCCGGCGGGGGCGGCGCTGCCAGCAGCCGGTCCGCGCCCCACAGCGCGTGGTGCCCGGTGAGCAGGACGGCCTGCCAGTCGGTCGTACGCGCCCGGTCCCCCGCCGTCGGCACCCGGGGTTCGGCCTGGAACTGCGCGAACGCCGACTCGGCCAGAACGAGCGTGCGCCGCAGGGAGGCGTGGCGGGGCGGGCTGGCCGGGTCCCGGACCCAGCCCGCCGCGATCGTCGAGGCCGTGGCCACCACGGCTTCCGCCGCCGACTTGAGCAGCGCCGCGCTGGACTGCCGTACCTCCCGTTGTGCGCCGCGCGGCCAGGCCAGCAGACCGAAGACGGCGCCGATGGCGCTGCCGATGAGGACGTCGAGCAGCCGGACCTCAGCCAACTCCCAAGTGGTGGGAGCCAGTTGGGCGAAGACCAGCGAGACCACGATCGCGAAGAACGCCTGGGCCCAGCCGACGCCCTTCACCGGCCCCACGGTGAACGTGATCAGCAGCAGCGGTACGAGCACGGCCGCGTACACCGTGGTGTCCGTGCCGACCAGGGCGAGGATCCCGGCGGTGCACAGGGCGCCGATCAGTGTCCCGGTGACCGCCTGCCGGATGACGGACCGGGTCGCGCCCAGGGTCGTCCGGGTGAGGCTCAGCGTCGCGAGCATGGCCCAGAAGCCGTGCGGGAGGGTGTCGAGGCCGGCGACGACCCGGGCGGCCGCGAGGGCAAGGCTGATCCGGACCGCGTTCTGGAAGAAGACCGACCGGGACCCCGCGTTGCCGATCAGCCGCCGCCACCACAGCCGCGGCGCCCGCATGCGCGCGTACCAGAACCGCCCGAGCGGCGGCTCGGGCCCGGCACTGCGCCCCCGTGCGGCCAGCCCCGCGGCCGTCGACAGGGCAAGGGCGGCATCCGCCACTTCGAGCAGCGCGGCGTCACGGCGCAGGGCCACCGGGTCGGCCGACCGTTCCCGCGCGGCGGCGAGCGCCGCCCGCTCCCGGGCCGGGCTCGCGGTCCCCGACCCGGGAGCCCCGCGCAACAGCGCGGCGGTGGCGGCCGTCGACCGCGCGACGGCGCGGAGCAGGTCGAGACCCGGCTCCGCGGGCGTCCGCCCCTCAGGCACCGCGGGCAACCGATGCAGCCGGTTGAGCAGGGTCCGCGCCGCGAGACCGGTATGGGCGAGCGCCCGTGAGCGGACCCCGGGCCCGGCGGGCCGGTCCGCCTCCGGTACGCGCGAGGGGCGCAGCGTCTGGGCCGCCGCACCGGCCGCGTCGCCCGCGGCCCGGGAGAGGACGTACGGCGGCCGGGCGAGCTCCCCGGCGCACCGCTCGGCGACGCCGGCGGCGCGCGCGGCGAGCTCCCGGTAGGACACGGTCGGCGCATCGCGGAAGAGAGTGGCCTCGGCGAGTACGAGCAGGAGGATCCCGACGGCGCTCCCGATCAGCCGCTCGCCCAGGGTGTCGGGGGCGTACGGCGGGAACGACGGGAGGATGTAGAGCAGTTGGAGCCCCGGCGCCACACCGGCCGGACGGGGCCCGCCGACGGCGACGAAGGCCAGCGCGAAGCCGATGACCAGCATGCCGGCCACCGCGCTCGCGGTCCGCACGGCCAGGAACGTCCCCACGACGACCAGCAGCAGGGCCACCGGCAACGCCCGCAGCAGGACGACCGCCCGCTGCCGCCCGGTCCCCGGGATGCGCGAGAGGCCCCCGAGCGAGACCGCGCCGAACAGCGCGTAGGTCGCGGCGACGGTCTCCCCGAACCCGTACAGGAACAGGTAGAACCCGCCCGCCGCGGCCACCGTGACCCGCACCGAGCTGCGAGCCGCACCCGCGTAGGCGGCGGGCACCCGCGGCAAACCGCTCATCCCACCAGCATCGACCACACCTCGGCCCAAGGCACCCCGCACCAATCACTGCCCCCGCTGCCTCCGCTGCCTCATGCGGCGACCGTTCGTGAACTATCTTGGGCGGCATCGGGACGAAAGGGAGGCACCCCGTGCCATCAGGGCAGCAGGCGCGTGCGCAGGCGGCGGCGATCACACCTGGCACGCACGGCTCGGAGGCGGAGGCGGAGCAGGCGCCGCCCGTCGACCAGGTGCGCGCGCTCTTCGGCGGTCACCGGCTCTCCCCCGGCCAGCGGCGCATCGCCCAGTTCCTGATCGACCACCTCACCGAGGCCGCGTTCCTGTCGATCACCGAACTGGCGGAACGCGTGGGTGTGAGCCAGCCGTCCGTGACCCGATTCGCGTCGTCGCTCGGTTTCAGCGGCTACCCCGCGCTCAGGGACGCCCTCCAGCCCATCGCGCTCAGTGCGATCGCCGGATCGCCCGAGGGGCGGGAGGCGCGGCGGCGCAACGAGCTCCAGGCGGCGGTCGACGCCGAGATCGAGAACCTGGCCTCACTGCGCCGCTCCCTGGCGAGCACCGACCAGATCCTCGACATCGGACGGGAGCTCGCCCGGTCCGCCCCGCTCACGGTGCTCGGGCTGCGCATCTCGGCCTCCCTCGCCGAGTACTTCGCGTACGCGGCGCGGCGCATCCATCCCGATGTGCGGGTGGTGACCCGCGGCGGCAGCGTCGCCTACGACGCGCTGCTCCAGTCGCGCGAGGCGGGCGGCACCTGGGTGCTGGCCTTCGCGATGCCCCGGCACTCCAAGGAGACCCTCGCCGCCATGAAGGCGGCCCGCGGCGCGGGGCTGCGCATCGCGCTGATCACGGACCTGGCGCTCGGTCCGCTGGTCCACGAGGCCGACGTGAGCTTCACCGCCGGTACGGGCTCGCGGCTCGTCTTCGACTCGTACTCGGCGCCGGGAGTGCTGTCCGCGGCCATCCTCCAGGCCATGGCGGACGCCGATCCCGAGCGGACACAGGTCCGGCTGGAGAAGTACGAGCAGGCATCGGACCAGTACGACTTCTTCCTGGAGGACTGACCCGGCCCCTCGGGCCCTGGCTGCGGCCTTTCACGCCCTATGACCACACCTCCGGGCCGAATGAATTTTTTCATGCCCTTGCGTACTCGACGGTATATATATTTACTACAGATGCCCCGCGGGCACGGGCAGAACAGCGTCGGGTCGGCCCCCTCCTCCTCAGTCGACCCTTGAGTTGTTCCACAGGGAGCACTCCGCACCACACGGGTGCCCCCGCGGCGGGGGCCGGGGAACGCAGGGACCGCCGCCCCCCCGCCCGAGGCACACCAACCCACCCCAAACGCTCCGCGCATTGACCACCACCACCCCG
>NZ_JBHXPI010000020.1:0-118925 GCF_042718575.1 Streptomyces sp. NPDC058579 | reverse complement strand
CACCCCATCGTCCCCCGTTTTTTTTTTCCCCTTGGTCCCCCCCCCCCCCCCCGGGGGCCCCCGGGGGCGCCCCGGTACACCCGCGCCCCGCCCCCCGCCGCGCCCTTCCGAACAGGAACCTCCCAAAAGGCGACGACGATGTCCCACCACCCTCCGGCCACCACCGACTGGCCGTACACGGTCGCGACCCCCGGCAACCGCAACTGGGAAACCACGGCCGTCCGCTGGCTGCGCGACCTCCTGCCGGCCCGATACGGCGGATACACCACCCTCACGCACCACCCGGTCCTACTGGCCCGCCACGCCCAGCTGCAGGTCGAGCACGAGATCCGCGCGGTACGGGTGGCGATGCAGACCTGTCGCGCGGAACTGCCCACCCTGGGCGTCTCGGGACCGACGATCGAGAGCACGATCAGGCTCTACGCCATCGAACTGGACCAACTGAGCCGCCTGGCCCGAGGCGTCCGCCTGATCACAGCGGCGCTCCTCACGGCGAGCGACCAGGCCGCTCGCCGACAGGCCCGGGTCTGAAGCACCTCGGTCGATCAGCGGCGGCGTTCACGGCGCGTTCTGGGCCACGGGGGCCGGACGAAGGCCGCGCCTTGTCCCGCGGACCATGGTCGAAGCGAGGCCGTACCGGATGCACCGCGCGACGTCCGGTGTTGGAATGGCGATCAGGGGCCTCCAGGATCAGAGGTGACGTTGTGAGCGAGCAATTCGACGAGATCGGCCCCATCGACTATCTGGTGATCGAGTTTCCCGGCAACCGCATGACCGGCGAGGGCTTCCCGCTCCTGGTCGACCTGGTGGACCGCGGCCTCATCCGGATCCTCGACCTGATGTTCATCAGGAAGGACGAGGACGGTTCGGTGACCGCACTGGAGATCGCGGATCTCACCGGGGACGGCAATCTCGACCTCGCTGTCTTCGAAGGCGCCCGGTCGGGGTTGCTGGGGCAGGACGACCTGGAGGAAGCCGCGGCCGCGGTGGAGCCGGGCAACTCCGCCGGTCTGCTGATCTACGAGAACGTGTGGGCCGCGCCGTTCGCCGCCGCCCTGCGGCGGGGCGGAGCCCAGTTGGTCGCCTCCGGGCGGGTGCCCGTACAAGCCATCCTCGCGTCGCTCGAAGCGGCCGAGGAAACGGGGTGACCCGTCGCCGTTCGCGCGACGACCTCGCGTGAGATGTGAGAGGAGAACCCGATGCCAGGTCTACTTCGCGGAGTGGCCCGCACGGCGGTCGTCGCGGGTACGGCGACCGCGGTGTCCAACCGCGTGTCGCGCCGCCAGCAGGGTCGCTGGGCCGCTCAGCAGGGCTATCAGACGCAGCCGGCCGAACCGCCAGCCGCCGCCGCTCCCCAGCCGGCCGACGACATGGAGAGCAAACTGGACCAGCTCAAGCAACTCGGGACGCTCAAGGAACAGGGAGTGCTCACCGACGCCGAGTTCGAGGAGCAGAAGCGCAGAATCCTCGGCTGACCCGCCCTCGGGAGAATTCCGCGCCGGCGCGCGGCAGGGCCGGTGCTGCGGCGGCGGATCGTCTCGCCCCTCCCCCACGATCCTTGCCACCACGCGCCCGCCGGGAGTGGTCGAGGGTTACGAGCGATCACGCTTGAGCGAGTCCACGATTCCTTCGGCCCGGTGGCGAACGCTCTTCGCCTTCTGACGGAGCTTGGCTTTCGTCTGGTCGGTCCTGCCCTCGGCCTCAAGGCGCTCGTGGCCGGTGATCTTTCCGGCGATCTCTTTGAGTCTGCCCTTGGCCTTGTCCATGGCGTCACTCATGCTCGTGATCCTCCGTCCCATCGGTTCCCACCCTCCACGCTAGGTTCGGACGACCCCGGGTGCTCGTCGGCCGGCTCGCGTGGAAGCACCCGGGCGCCCTACCGAGGCTCGTCCGTCATCGCCCCGCGGCCGAAGGCGGCGGCCATGCGAAGGGTGCACACTGACACTGGAGCCTCGCACGGTCCGTCCGTAGGAACTGCCGGCCCGCTCCAGTCGCCCGACCTGCGCGTCGTGGAGACGTGGCGACGGCTCCACAAGCGCTGAGAAGTCCCGGGACGATCCACTCGGGCGGGCGTGAGGAGGACCCATGACAACGCCACAAGGCTCCTCACCCGGCGCCGGACCCGAGGACATGACCGGGAGGGCGCCCACCCCTCCGTCGGTCGACCCTGCGGACCAGTTGGCACGTCTCGGCCGGTCCTGGACCTGGCTCATGGGCGCGGCGATGGCGACACTCGTACCGGGCATCCTGGCTCTCGTGTGGCCGGACGTGACCCTGCACGTCCTGGCCGTGCTCATCGGGCTCTACCTGCTGGTGACCGGCGTCTTCCGCTTCGTGGCCGTGTTCGGCCGCGACAGCGGCGACCGCGTGCCCGGCCTGATCGTGGCCCTCCTGTGTGTCCTGGGCGGGGTGCTGTGCCTGAGGAACCCGCTCCAGACGATCGCCGCGCTCTCGCTCATCGTCGGCGCCGTCTGGCTGGTGTCCGGCATCGTCACCCTTTACTCCGCCATCGCCACCAAGAACATGCCGCACCGCGGCATCGTCATGGCCGTCGCGGCCCTCGGCATCGTCGCGGGAATCGTGGTCCTGGCGCTTCCGGCAGAGTCGGCCCGGACCCTGACCAGGCTGCTCGGACTGTGGCTCGTCCTCATGGGCCTGGCCGAGGCGGCCGTCGCCCTGGCGTGGCGGTCGGCCCTGCGCCGCGCGGGCATCACGGCCCACGACACGTCCGGCCCGGCCACCGGTCGCACCGGCGCGGCTCACTGACCGAGGAACGACAACCGCACCTGGCGCTCCGGGTTGTCCTTGTTGGTGTCCACCAACCTCCGTTAGGACAACCCCAGCCTATCGGGATTGCCACTCACACCAGCCTGGTGCCGTGGTCAGCCCTCCCGGGATGACCACGGCGGCTGGGGCCCGGCAAGGCGTGCAGAAGTCGCTATGGCTGATCCGCCGCGCGGACATCACCACGCCTGGAACGGCCCTGTCGCCCAGGGCCCTCCCGACGCCACCTCCGCCACCGGCACCGACAGTCAGTGGCAGGCCACCGGCTACCTCATCGCCGAAATCGCGGCGGACATGCGCAAGTTCGAGGACGAGAAGAGGAAGCGCGAGGACGCCGCCGTCAGGGCGCAGAGGGCGATCACCAACGCCAGGGCCCGACTAGCCGGCGTGGTCACCAGCGCCGGCCGCAGCCGCGAATGGGTCCGCAAGACCGTCGGCTGACCCGCAGGGCGAACGCGAGTGCCCGCGACGCAGTGCCCCGCCGCCGTCGCCAGGGGCTCGAGGAACGTCGGCCCGGTTGACGGCCCGCAGACTCAGCCGACGCACCTCGTGCCCCTCGCGTTCACGATCTGCCCGGAAGAACCGGCACCTTGCACCTGACGCAAGGCGTGCCGGTCGGCGTCACTACTGTTTCCGTCATGCGTATGAAGATGGTCGCGGCTGCCGGGTTCTTCGGCCTGCTGCTCGCAGGCTGCGGGATCGGCTCGGACGACGAATCCGCGCGGAAGCCTACCTTTCCAGAGCTGCCTCAGAAGGTCGTGAAGCCGGTACCGCAGCCGACGGGCGTGCTGCATCCGTCGCCGCCGCCCGGTGCCGCCTTCCACGAGATCGTCGCCTTCGGCTTGCGGGAGAAGGTTCTCGACATGGCCGGCACGGACGGGACGACGACGGCCCGATGCCCTGCGTCCCTCAAGCTGAAGGACGGCGCTCAGGCCGTGTGCGTGAGCACGTGGGAGGGCCTGAGGATTGAGTGGGACATCCTCGTATACAAGAAGGCGGACGCTCCGAACGACCTGAAGTGGGGCGCCGAACCGCGCATGGCGATCCTCACACGGGACGGTGCCGCCAACGCCGTCTACGGCTACTACCTGCCCGATCTCGTGCGCTGCAACAACATTCCCCCTGCCGTTCTCGTCCCCATCGAGCAGGAGATGAAGGAGTACACCTGCCAGACCGTGACGGACGGCAGAGCAGGAAAGCCCATGCCGGCACGAGTCACCTTGGGCGGCCCGTTCTTCCGCTGCAAGGGAAGGACGGAGGTCCATGCATGCGGCTGAACGGGCAGAGACCCGACCCCGGTCATCTTCGGAGGCAACGCGCTTCGACTCTGGCTACGAAATTCTTGCCAGAGCCACTTTGACGAGTACGCCGACACCTCGTGCTTGCGGGAGCACCAACGGGGTCGGCGGGCGCAGCGTGTGCTACTTCCGGGACCGGGTCTCGGTTCCGGGTGATGCTGGAGCGCCTGCGTCGGTGGGCTGCCGGAGGATGCGCATCCATCGGCCGAGTCGGTTGTCGCCGCTAGGAGGGGGACCGCCGCGGCTGAGCTCGTCGAAGTGGTTCCGGGTCAGCATCCGCATGCTGGGGATGTTGCGGTAGTCGACGAGGCCGGTGACGTAGATCCGGGGTGCTTTCGGTGCGCGGTCTCGGATGTCCCAGAGCGCTTCGTTGATGGCCTCGTCGGCCATCGCTCCGGGGGTGCCTGTTTGTCCGAAGAGGGCCCCTCCTGCGACGCGATAGCGCTCAGCGACTGCGAGGAAGCACAGGTCCCTGACGGGGCAGTCGTCCGGGACCTCCAGTTCCTGGGGGTACTCGTCGGGTTCGAGCAGCCGGTGTGCGTAGGCGGCGGCGATGCCCTCGGAGTCTTCGGCGATCAGGAGTCGTCCGTCAAGGCCTGCATCCTTGGCCTGGTTGGTCTTAGCGATGCCGAAGTGGCGGAAGAACGCCTGGACGGTGTACTCGACGCGGATCTCACCGCGCCTTCGGCGTTCGGCGGTGCAGGCGAAGGACTGCATGTAGGTCTTGTCCTGCTTGGTGACCTCGCGCCACTTGACGTCGTGGGTCATCGTCGGCGGGGCCGGAGTTCAGGGGTGGGACGGTCGGCACGGATGAGTTCCATCATGCGCTTGGCTTCGGCGGCGGTGATGGGGCGGTCATGGTGGGCGAGGGCGGCTTCGAGTTCCTTGCGCGCCATGACCTTGGCGGCATCGACGCCGCGCTTGTTGATCTGCTTGGGTCGCTTCTTGGCCTTGGTCTTCATGACCTTGGCAGGCTTGCCCGCTGTGATGCTGCGACTCCAGAGGGGAGCCGCTTTCTGGGCGCCGCCGCCGGCACCGTAGCTCGCCCGGAGGTTGTTGACGGTCGTGCGGGACGTGGCGGAGCGGGGCTTGTCGGCCTTGGCGCGCATTTCTGAGTCGAGCTTGGTCTTGGCCGTGCCGGAGCGCGGCTGGAGCTTCTCCCCCTCGCCGGTGCCCTCGCGCTTCGCCATGTGTGCAGGGTACTGGCACTTTGACCCCGGTGGGCGGAGATGACCTCGGGGCCCACCGGGGTCGAGGTGGAGCATGGTTCTCTCACCTTTGTGGAACAGACGAACCGCACCCGTCGAACCCCTGCCCGCGGTTCCCCGAGACTCCCTGCATGAGCCTGCTCTGGTACCTGCGTTCCCGGCTACTTGCGGGCCAGCCACCGGCGGCGGCCCCAGGGGGTGAGTAGGTGGTGCCACCAGCGGGAGGTCACGTCAAGCCGGGCGGTCTTAGCGAACTCGCGGAGCTGCTCCAGGAGCTCCGCGTTGCTGGTGATGATGGGCAATTGGCCGTCGCGGAACTCGACGAGTCCCTTCATCCGCATGTCGAGGATGCTGATGCCCTCCTGCCCCTCGGGGATGTCGACGGTTGTGTTCCAGCCGGTGCGTGGATGCCCGAGGGGCGGCATGATCATGGCGCCGACGAGCCGTCCGAAGAGTTGATTGGCCGCCGCGCGTACGTGGCGGGGGCGCGGAGTTCGATGGCCAGAACGGCGGAGAGGAGTTCGGTGACGTCCTGGTGCTCTAGGCGGCCGTTGTTGAACGCGACTGAGCAGGCCCGGATAAACCGGTCGTAGGCGGCTGCCCGGTCTTCAGTGCGTCCGTGGCGGACCATGACGTAGGGGTGGTGGCGGCGCGGGCGGCGTTGAGAGCGTGGCCGGCGGCGGGGATGAGCGGGTCGGGCATGTAATCGAAGGTAGGCCTGGCGCTGGCCACGCGGGAGGGGTTCTCGGTATCTGAGCTGACGAGGCGGATAGAATGCAGAGTTTAACTTTACGGAACAGACAAGCGACCCTCCCAGGTGCTGAGAGTGAGCCGAGGTCCGGAGGGGAAGTGCGGGTGAGTGGCGCGGGCCCCGCGACTGCAGGCTGGTGGTGGCTGAGGACGGCTTGTCTGTTCCGAAAAGGTCGAATGCTGGAGTGATCACGCCGATAGAGTGCATATACCCGGCCACCCGGCCTGACAGACAGACACGCATACAGCCGCCCTGAGGTCCCCTTGAGCACACTTCTCGACGCCGATCTCACCGCCGACCAACTCGTCCTTCTCCACCTACTGGGAGCACCGTGGGCCGAGACCGGGGAGTGGCCACGCTGGGGCTACGTGCAGCACCACTTCGATACGAAGCGACGCTCGGACGCCGAAGCCATACTCCGGTCCCTCCCCCGCATCGGATCAGACACGCCTTTCGGGGCCGGCTACGGCCTCACCACCGCCGTCACAGACCACCGCGCCATAGGCGAGACCGACACCATCCGCCTCACCATCGCCGGCTCCATCCACATCGCCTCCATGCGACAGAAGGCTGGCATCCCATTCGTCCGTGTCCTCAAGCACATGATCCAACTCTGGGACGACAAACCCGTCTCCCCCAGCGACCCCGGCAAGGCCTATCTACGCTCTGAAGGCCTCGCCCAGAAGCTGCGCCTCCGCCAAGTCTTCGTCGACGCACTGCCCGACCTGTTGTCCTACGAACCAGCCATCACCACCGGCAACGGCACCACCACGGCCGACGGCACCTGGGAACGCGAGATCACCCGGAGCGTTCTGCAATACCGCGACACCAAAGGCCTTGAGGATTACATCGCCGCCACCGAACGGATCGTCGCAACCAACGCCGCCCAGTACATCTCCTTCCCCGCCACCAGCCACCTCCCCCAGCCCACGCCGGACCCCACCCCCGCAGCGACCGATTCCCAACCGCCCTACCTCGACGCCGAACTCCTTGCCGACCTTGCGGGCGTGGCCGAAGACACGAAGTGGAAGCTCGGCAAGCTCCTCGCACTGTGCCACGAACTCAACAACAACTACGCAGCCCGCAACCCCTACGCCTGCGCCGCCCTCATCCGAGCCATCACCGACCACGTCCCACCTGTGTTCGGACACGCCGACTTCAAGCAAGTCGCCGCCCAGCACACCTTCGCAATGCAGCGGACCGACAAGGCCCACGCCCGGGCACTCGCCGACTTCAAGGACATCGCACACGACGCGCTCCACCGCCCCATCAGCCCCAACCTCCCGATGATCACCATGCACGACCTGCCCGGACCCACGCGGCTCAGAGCCGTACTCCACGAACTCGTGACGGTCCTACAGCGGCAGGAACCCAGCTGACTACATGCTGAGTGGCGGCGGCCATGCTCTCACGGGCCCGGAACGAGCACCCGGAACCAACCGGGCGTCCTGGGGACCGACAGGCAAGCGGTCTACATCCGGTCGAGACCGAACATCCTGTTCACGGCTTGCTTGATGGTGAACTTCGGCCTGGGTGAAGCACCTGCCTGACCGCACCCGACAAGTCCTACTGCTGCGGAGCAATGAACATGGTCCACCGGCTCTCCAGTGGATCAAAGCGGTATCAGGTGCGCTTGATCGTGGTAGCCCATGGGGTGAGGGATCCGGACGTCAGGTGATAGGCGCCGGAGACGGTTGTGCGCTGCTGTGAGGGCCGATGCGGCTCGGCCCAATAGACCTTCTCTCCCAATGTCCATCCCCACAGGACCAGTTCGTGGCGTGCCAAGCATTCTTGTAGGTGGCTGGCCTTGACCCACAGAGCCAGCGGGGCGGCGAATTCATGGTCGCTGAGGCCGGAGGCGAAGGCGACCAGGCCGCCGCCCGACTGCCAGCTGTGATCGGACTCCGCAGGGCCAAGTTGGTATGCCGTGTGGAGGTGACTGGCCGTGGGGGCCCACCGGGCTGCGAGGAGCCCGAGTAGGGCCGGCGAGGGCATGAGCCCACCCTTGAGAGTCTTGACACTGTGATCGTGGGTTGCCTGATGGCTGTAGGAGGTGGTGGTCAGAGCCAGGTCACAGGTGAGGCCGCGGGTATCGAGTGTGCTCCAGTGCGGGTCGGTAGGCGGGGTGCTGCGGACGCCGTAGTGACTTGTTCGGATCTCGTCCAAGTGGAAGGGCCAGGGTCCGAGGTCGGGGTACTCACCGAGCAGCCCCAGGGTGAACGGTGTGGGTGTCGGCATCCACAGGCCCATCCAGTCCTGCTGGGCCGCCCAGTCCCCGATGCGGCGGACATCGGCGCTACGTGCGAGGTAGGCATGGCTGCGCATCCACTGCTGACGCTTGGATCCCGCGAAGGGCGTGTGTTCCGATGTCTCCCATAGGACATGGGCTTCCAGGGCGACCCACCTCTCACCGAATGGGTCGGTTGCTTGTAGCAGGCTGGTGTGGTGGGGAATGTCGGAGCGGTCGTCCAGCCAGCTGACGTCGTCGCCCGTTTCGCTGAGGCGGTGCTGGAACACATAGTTCCACCATGCGGTGCTAGAACGCCGCGCGGACGCAATGGCTTCAGACGGAGGCTCGTCGCCTCGGGCGATGATGCAGGGGTCGATATCGCGAGTGCCGGACAGCTGCCAGGGATCAGTGAACGGAGCGCTGGAGCTGTGCGGTTCCTGGATGTGGCATGCGCCCAGTTCATGGAGTACGTGGTGGTAGGCGATCCAGGTGTACTTCTTTGCGAAGCGTTCGCTCTCCGCCCGTCCGTAGTCTCGGGCCTCACGCAGCGCGGCGTCGATGGCCGCGAAATGGTCAGGGGACCAACCCAGGTCGAGTACGCGTTGGGCGACCCATCGGCCCACCAGGTCCGAGTCTGGCCTCACCAGTTCGTCGCCCTCGGCCCGCAACAGAGCGGTGTCCAGCCGCTGAAAGTACGCTGCGGCTTCCTCGTCGAGCGCATCCCGTAGGCGGTACCAGGAGACTCGGCTGCCGTCGGGGACGAGGAAGCTGCTGATCCAGTCTCCAAGGCCGGCGGGCTCGTCGTCTCCTGGTTCCGGCTCGGTGATCCCCTCGTCGCGCTCGCCGGAGGCGCTGTTCTGACCCGCAGCTTCCTGGAGTGCCAGTGCCAGCTCGTTCAGCACCGTCGTGGCGTCTACCGAGTCGTTCGGGTCCGGCCCCGGGTCCACCGGGCGGGTGCGGCGTAGACGGAGGCAATCGTCCAGCTGGGCAAGGCGTGCTTCGTCGCCGCGGGATGACAGCAGGGTGCGCAGCAGACCGGTGAGGTGGTCGATCTCCTGATTCACGGCTTGAAGTTGCTGCGCCTGGAGCCGATCCTGGTCTGGTAGTACGAGCCGGTCGCACGCATATCGGATGACGTAGTGCTCGAAGTCGTCCCCGATCTCACTCACGGCGAACAGGAAGTCGGACGGCTCCCTGCCGTAGGCGGTGGCCAGTTCGTGCAAGGTGGGCGCGGCCAGGGACAGGGAGCGTTCGGGGTTCGCAGGGGTGGGCGAGTCAGCGCTGACTGTGGTGAGTTGTATGCATGCTTGGACGTAGTGGCGGACGAGGATGTGCTCGGCCACGGACGCATCCGCCAGGCCTGTGGCGGCTGCGCCGATCCGAGCCCAAGCAACCTGCGCTTCCTGATCGCGGGGAGTATGGCGGTGTCGCAGAAGGTGCCCGTATGCGACGGCTGTGATCCGTTCGACGACGTACGGGTCGTCGATGTCGGCGTCGTCGAGGAGCGCGGCCAAAGCCCGTGGCCGGTGGTCGAGGATGCGTACCAGGGCCTTGGTGGCGCTGTCGCGGAGTCTTCGGTTGGGGCTGGCGAACAGCCACACAAGCAGTTTGGACGCGAGCAGGGCCACTTCTGAATCTGCGTGGTCGGTTCTTACGGACCATGACCAGTTGATGAGCCGCGTGAGGGGGTTGTCAGGGCGGGTCGTGAAGATCCGGGTCGCCTGCGCGGTCCAGGTGCGGTCTCGGTCGGCCAGCGTGAGACGCCGAAGTTGAGTGTCTCGCCATTGGCTATTGAAGGGGTGGCCGGGGATGCAGGCGACATTGAGGGTGACCGTGAGCAAGCGCTGCTCGAAATGAGGGTCTGACGCCGCCAGATGTTCGACCAGGGCAACTGTTCTGGGTTGGATCGAAGCGGGGGAGCGCCAGACGAGTGAGTCGAGGAAGTGCTCGGCCAGGTAGCGGTCAACCCATGGGGTTTCGTGCAGGGCGTCGTCTGCTACCACGAGGGCATACAGCTCGGTGTCGGTCTGCTCGCCGATCACAAGGGCGAGGGCCTCGAACAGGCCGAGATGCCGCCAGTGGGAAGGCCCGGCGAGCATCCGGTGCACGTCTTGGGCCACGTCCTGGGGCATCGGCAAGCGCTGGAGGAGGGCTTCGGCCCGCACGTGGTCGGAGAGTCGCTGATACGTGAAGCGGACCTGTTGCTGATTGCGTGATGCGGAGTTCGGCGCGGGCTCCTTCAGCAGGAGGCCCTCCGTGATCAGGGCGTTGAGGAGGGAGCTGCTGTATCCGCCGCGGGAGGGCAGGATTGTGGCACACAAGGTAGCGGCGGTGTGCACGGGGAGCGCCTCGGTCTGGTCGTCGAGCATGCGCTGCGCGAGAAGGCGCATGGCCTGATGGACTACGCCGTCCTCGACGGCGTAGTCCAGCCGGTCGGGGCGGGCCAGACGGGCCTCGATGGCATCAAGGAGGCCGTCGAACACCCAGGTCAACGTGGCGGCGCCACGAGGAAAGGTGTGCAGCCCCTGACCCTGGATCGATTCGCATAGGGCGCGTAGGAACAGCGGTCGGCTGAACTCCGGTTGCAGCGGCGGAAAATCCGGTTCACGCAGCCCGTAGTGCTGGGCGTACACGGTAAGCGCTGTGTGTTCCTGGCCCGCGAAGCCGGGGTGTGTCACGTGCACCGTGGTGCTGCGGACCTGCTCGGGAACGACCGCGTCGGCGTAGGTGTCGCGGACGGTGACAGCGACGGCCACCCAGGGATGGCGGGCTGCATCGGCGAAGAGGCCGGCGAGTTGCTCGCGCCAGACGTCCGCTCCACCTCCTTCATTGAGTGCGTCGATGATCAGCAGTGCGCGTCCATCGCGCCGAACGCGGGCGGCTTGAGCCAAGGTGGCCCAGAAGTCCGACGCCGTGAGGTCGAGCCCGACCTGGGCCGCGATCTGCGGCCAGGCAGCTCCCTGTTCGAACTGCTGCCCAAGCAGAAGAAGTGTCGGTCTGCCATGAGCGGCACGTTGTATGGCGGTGTCGGCCACGAGATGACTCTTGCCGCAGCCAGCGGGTCCCGAAATCAGCATCATTGGCGGGCGCAGGGCGGCTTGGACGAGTTCGGTCAGCTGCAGTACGGCAAGGTGACACGCGTGCAGCGGCCTGCTGACCGCTCGGGGTGGCTTGCCGGCTGTCTGCCCGCTGCGAGATCCGGTGCAGGCACTGTCGAAGGGATCGAAGGTCTCGTACTCATCCTCCAAACGCCGGAGGTTGGCTACACGAGCGCACTCAACGGCGCGGGCCGCACGCGTGCAGGCTGCCTCGAGCTTTCGGTAGATGTCCGATTCCGCGTCCGTCAGTTCCTCGGCGCGGGCCTCCCCGTCGTCGGCGAGGGCACGAAGGCAGGTCCGCAGGGCGGCGAGGGATGCAAGGGAGCCGTTCCCATCCTGTTGCGTGTCCGGTGCTATGGGCAGTTCGCGGCTGACGTCTCGAACCTTGGCGAGGGCTCGCCGGACAGAGTGGACGAAGTCGGGGCCGAGGGTGAGGGTGTCGAAGGAGGAGGCAATGTTGATGTCAACATGAGCCTTCGGCAGGTATCGCTGCCCAAGATTACGGACAGCCCTGCCAACCTGTGTCTGGCAGAAAGTGCCGGTGAACGCGTCCTGGTCGAAGAAGTAGCGCAACGTGCCGGCGTGTTCGTCCCGCAGAAGGGCGGTCAGCAGAGCCGAGTGCCCCAAGTAAACGAACTCGACATCCCGGCCCGCCTGCCGGGCCCAGCCTCGCCAAGTCTCCACATGCTCGTCCCACCGTTGCAGACCGCTCTTGCCCACTGCCTTCCCATGGCGAGTCGGTTGCCGTCCGGAGCGATCGGTGGGCAGGTAGAAGGCGTAGCGCACCAGATCCGGTGTGGTCGCAAGAGCTTCCCTCACGCTCTTGTCCATCTGACTCATGGTGGCCGACTCAAGGTTGAACAGGTACTTGGCTTGCCACGCCCACGTCCCCTGACCTCCCGGTGCGGGGCAGGAGAACTCAATTCCGCCGTCGGGTGTTCCGCGCCGGACCATCTGCGTTCCTGCCGGCAGGTCCTCCATGGTGGGGACCAAAACGTACCCGAGTTCCTCGAAGGCTCGCTGCTGGCTGGTCTCGTGCTCGCGGATGTTCCGGAAGTCCACCCGGGGAAGCGGATCACTCATGACCGCAAGCGTCTCACGCCCCACTGACACGCGAACGTGCCACGAAACTCCCTGGCGGTAGCGGGCCGCCATGCGCCTCGTCTGCGATGAGTCAGCTGAAGCAAGCCCGGCTGCCTCTGCTCGGCTTCAGGGTTACCTCAGTTGCCGACACTCGACTCCGCCAACCTCCGTAAGGACAACCCCGAGGGTAGCTGGCCTCGGTGAAGACGGGCTGGTCACCCTCGTCGGTCTTCCGGGGCCCGCCGCTAGTGCTCTGACGAGGAAGGTTCGCCGGGATGAGCCGTGCGAGATGGTCGCGTCATGAATGAGATCGTCTTCATGGCTGATCCGAAGGTAGCGGCCATACCCGTTGCGGAATGCGGTGGAAATGGTGAATAACTGCATGAACCCCCCTGTAACCTACGTAGACCTGACTGGGCTTTATGGACTGGACGGCGTGGTGCTCTACCCTGTCCAGGGCCGCAGCCCACACGATGCTGCGACCGCCCAGTTCCTCGGGTCGGTCGGCCTGCCCAACGACAGGTTCTTCACTTCCCGTGCCGGGGTGACTGGGGATAAACGGGACCCATACGAGGTGGGCGCTCTCTTCGCACTCGACGATCGTTACTGCCCCGAGGAGTCTCGGAATTGGCAGGTACTCGGCTACCTGCCCGCAGCACTGGTCACTCTGGATCCCTCATCGGGCACCGTGTACATCTTCCAGGAAAGCGCCCGTGACTATCAGATTGCGCACCGGGATATCACGGCATTCGTGCACTGCCTGACGGAATTCCGGAAACTCGAAGACGCATACAAGGAACCTGACCCCGACGTCGAAGACCTCGTCGACGCGTTCCGCGCCTCAGTCAACGCATTTGATTCGACTCCACTGAGCGACCCTGAGTCTGAGTGGAATCGCATGCTCGAGGAAGTGCTTGAGGAAATGTGGTAGCAGGCCTCACCGGTCCCCGTCTGGCTACCTCGAGTCACAAAACATCGGACGGGGTGCGGTGGGCTCTCGGCCCAGCCGCGGCCAGGACAAATCCCACGCCGTCGACGCCACCCTGGCGCGGAAGCCACCGACGGCGCGATCTTCCCCCTGCGGATCACCGCCCGCAACCCATGTCCCGCCTGCGCCTCCAGGACCGACGAGAAGGCTGCACGGTCCTGCACGACCTGCGAGGTGGAAGGCCGGATCACCCGGGAGCAGCAGCACACCTACAAAATCCGTGTCCCCGCCGGCGTCAAGGACGGCCAGGGGGTCAGGATCCGCGAGCTCGGCGGCCCCGGCCAGCACGGCGGCGCGCCCGCGGACCTGTACGTCATCGTGCACGTCGTCGACTGACCAGCTGCCGGACTTCGGCGCCAGGGGACTGGTCACGGCCTGGTGCGCATCCGCTCAGGCACCCGGCTGGTCTGTCCGAGCCAGATGGCGACACAGCGGGCACGTCGTTTCCGGCAGTTCGTGAGGCTTCGGCTCCAGCAGCGTGAGGGCCCGCACTGTCGGGTGCGGGCCCGCACGCTATGGGGGCTACCTGACTTCTATCCAAGCGCTTCGGATGGTGTAGAAGCCGGATCCGCACCAGACATCCGAGTAGGCATTGGTTGCGGCCTTCCTCCAGGGGCCGGGTGCGTAGAAGCCGAACTCGCCCCACTCGTCGACGCCGCCGCAGTCGGCGACCACCCGGAACTGGCCGGTTCCGCCGTCGCACCAGCCCCAGGCGTGCAGGTCGGAGTAGGTGAAGTACGTGCCGCACCGGCTGGGCGCGGCACTCGCCGTGGTGGTCGTTGCTCCTAAGAGAGTCGTGGCCATGATCATGGCCGCACCGAGCGCATGACGTTTGCGCATGATTGTCCCCCGTCGTCGGCGTGATGAGCTGGATGTGCACCAACGGAAGCACGGTCCTCAGGGAAGCCAAAGGGGCCATTCACGCCACTTGCTGCGACCCCGTTACTGCGAATCCACACGGCCGCTGACGCCAGCCGGTCCTCGGCTACGCCGGACTGGTCCTGCTGACGCGTCTACAGGCGGCCGCGGCGCCGGCGGTGCCTTGCCCGTACCGGGCGCGGGCGCGGTCCAGGGCGGTCTCCAGGTCGCGAGCCTTGTCGTCGTGGGTGTCGAGGGTGAGTTGGTGGGTGGCGGTCTCGGCGGGTTGGAGGCGTTCGGCTCGTGGCCGGTGCCGGCGAGTGCGGGGGTGCGGGCGGTGGCTTCGGTCAGGATGCGGGTGCGGCTGGTTGTGGTGCGGTCGGCGTAGGTGACGTTGAGGGTGAGCGCGGCCGCGATGCTCTGGTCGTGGCGGAGTTGGGCGCCAAGTTGCTCGACGAGGCCGAGGACGGCCCGGTGGTGTTGCTCGGGGTCGAGTTCGTCGCGGTCGAAGCGGTGTGTGCGGGAGAGGGACTTCGGGGCGGCGTCGGGGACGATCGGACGGTCGTCGGTCCCGAGTGCACGGTCGTGGGCCTGGCGGCCGGCGGCGGTGCCGAGGATGCGCTGCAGGGTGGCGAGGGGGGTGTCGGCGATGTCGCCGACGGTTCGGATCCCGAGGCGGTCCAGGACTCGGGCGGCCGCGGGGCCGATGCCGGGGAGCGCGGCGGCCGGCCGGGGCCGCAGGAAGGCCGCGATGTCGTACGGGGTGTTGCCGACGATGGTGGCGGCGCCGGGTGGCGTGATGTCGGCGGCCATCGCCGCGATCATCCGGTTCGGTCCCGCGCCCGCGCTCGTCTGGACGCCGTGGAGGGCGAGCGCCCGCAGCCGGATCACACCCACGAGCCCGGAGCCCCGGTGAGGGAGACGTCGGCGGAGTAGTCGGCCGGGTGCGCCTCGACCTGCGGGGTGATGCCTTCGAGGAGGGCCAGGAGCTGCTCGTAGAGACCCCGCGTCGGGTTCAGGCAGGTGGAAACGCGCATCAGGGTGCGGGGGCTGGTCGTCATCCGGCGCTCCCGAGGCCGGTGTGACCGAGGCGGGTGAGGTCGGCGGAGCGGGTGCCGACGGGCTGCAGGTCGGCAGCTCCGCAGCCTCGGCCTGCTCCGCAACGCGCGCGCCACCCACTGGACGCCCCCAGAAGATGGGCCTCACGCCTGACCAGTGGGCTCGCGATCAGCACGCAGAGACCGGCGTCATCATCCCGTTGCCCCTCTCGGTCACGCCCCTGGCAAGGGACGACGCCGCGGCTGGCGGCGAATCCGAGGGCGAGGAGGAGTGGCAGGTCACGACGTTCATCCTGCTGCTCGACTCACCGCAGTACGACGACGAACTGCGCGCCCTGATCGAGTGGGTAGAGGTAGTGCTCGTACCCGGCTACCTGGCCGAGCCATCGGCCGACGCCCGCCGGTGCCACATGTGGTTCGAGCACCCCGTCGCCATCGCGCGCCTGCACGCGCTGTGGCTGGCCTGGCAGGAACTCACCGAGCCGGCCACCTGCAGCTGCACAGCGTGGAATCATGCCGAGTCGTGAGGCATCCTGTAGCGAGCCAGGAGCCCTGCGCGCTTGGCGACCGGGGTGAAGGTCTCGCGTCAGCCACGAGTCAGCCTCCGGCCGGAAGGAGCCGGCAGGCTGCAGTCGAGCGACTGATTCAAACCCGACCGCCGACACGATCCCTTCTGTCTGGAGCAGTCACACCATGAGCACACCCCAGCCTGCGCCGGACTGGGAGTACTGCGGCCAGGGCTCCCACCCAGACACGGATCCCATCGGCTGCCGCGGAATCTATGTCCCCGGCCATAGCGCCTGCCTTGCTCACCTGAGCGACACGGACCGCGACACATACCTGGGAGGTTTGACCCCGGGCTCGTCCATCGACCACCGCGGCACCCCCTTCACCGAAGACCTCCTGGACCGGCTCCTGACTGCCCTCACCGACCCCACATCCGGCGATCCCCACTTCGGCGACGCCAATTTCCGCATGGCTACGTTCGCCGGCCGCGCCGTGTTCGACAAGGCTCAGTTCCTTGGCGAGGCGGCGTTCGGAGGGGCGCAGTTCGCCAGGGCCGCCCGGTTCAAAGTGGCGCGGTTCTCCAGGGCTGCCCTGTTCGGCGGAGCGCGGTTCTCCACCACCGCCGGGTTCGACAGGGCCCAGTTTTCCGGGAATGCCACGTTCATCAGGACACAGTTTTCCGGTGACGCCCGATTCGACGGGGCGGAGTTCTCCAACGTCGCCGTGTTCGACAGCAGCCAGTTCTCCAGGGTCGCCTGGTTTTGCAGAGCGCAGTTCTCCAGCCGCGTTCGGTTCCTCGCGGCGCAGTTTTCCGGCGAGGCGCAGTTCGGCGGGGCGCAGTTCTCCGGCGAGGGGCACTTCGGCGATAGCCAGTTCTCCGGCCGCGCTGACTTCGGAGAGGCGAAGTTCTCCAGCAACGCCGACTTCGACAAAGCGAACTTCTCCAGGGTCGCCTGGTTCACCAGGGCGAAGTTCTCCGGCCCGGCCCGGTTCAGCGGGGCGCAGTTCTCCAGCGAGGCCTGGTTCTACAGGGTGCAGTTCTCCAGCGACGCGGCATTCAACGGGGCGCAGTTCCTGGCGGCTGATCGGTTGGGGCCGTTGGTATGCGCCGGTCTGTTGGATCTCTCCGGGTCGGTGTTCGGGGCGCCTGTGACGCTGGAGATAGCAGCAGGTGAAGTGCGCTGCGAGCGGATCAGATGGGAGTCAACGGCCACCGTGCGGCTGCGCCGGGCCTCGCTGAATCTCAGCTATGCGGTGCTGGCGGCTCCTCTGGCGGTCACAGCCCACCCCGCCCCCTTCACTACCGCCAGCGGCTCCGTGGGCGAGAGCCTGCTCACTGGCCCGGAGGGCGTTCAGGTGACCTCGGTACAGGGAGTGGACGCCGCCCACCTGGTCCTGACCGACACCGATCTCTCGGACTGCCTGTTCTCGGGAGCTTTCCACCTTGACCAGCTCCGCCTGGAAGGACGTACGGTCCTCGCGCCCACGCCCACCGGCTGGTACCGCCGGGGCATAGCCCCCCTGCGGTGGACACGCCGGCGCGCCCTGGCCGAGGAACACCACTGGCGCGCGCAGACCGCCGGCCAGCCCGCCGTACCCGCCGACACCGTGCCACCGATCGGCCAGTGGCGCACCGGTCCTCACCACGCCGACCCCGCCCGCACCCCTGACCCCGACGATGTCGCCGCCGTGTACCGGCAACTCCGCAAGGCGTTCGAGGACGGCAAGAACGAGCCCGGCGCCGCCGACTTCTACTACGGCGAATGCGAGATGCGCCGCCACGACCACACCGGCACCCCCAAGTCCGAGCGCGGACTCCTGTGGGCGTACTGGCTACTGTCCGGCTACGGCCTGCGCGCCTCCCGCGCCTTCGGCTGGCTCGCTGCCGCCATGCTGACCACGATCCTGCTGCTGATGGCCTTTGGCCTGCCTGCCTCCTCCCCCAAACAGGAAGCTACCGGCACCGTTCCCCCCGGCGGGGGCAAGGTCACCTTCACCATCGACAAGCAGGACCCGAAGAACCCCACCGGGGACCGGTTCACCACCAAGCGCTTCGACAAGGCCCTGAGCGTCACACTCAACTCCGTGGTGTTCCGCTCCAGCGGACAAGACCTCACCACCACCGGCACCTATATCGAGATGACCTCACGTCTCCTCGAACCTGCTCTTCTCGCGCTCGCCGTCCTCGCCATCCGTGGCCGCATCAAACGCTGACCGCCGATGGCTCGGGTGCCAACGCGCCGGGACGTGACTCGCGGTCAATGGGGAGCACCGAGCCCGCCGTGGGATCGGTAACGGGCTGCTTCGCAGACCCAGGACTGGGATCATCAGCTGGCCACACGGCAGCGGGCGCACCACCAGGCGCTGTCGAGACGAGAGAAGGCTTCTGTGCACAGAGGAATACGACGCGCGCTGACGGTTGCTGTGCTGTCGGCTACTTCCATAGCCACCACGGCCTGCGGGCCGACAGCCGACTCGGCCAGCGGGCCCAAGCCCTCCCCGCCCAACGAGCAACCGCTGACCGAGGAGCAGCTGACGAAGGCACTACCCGACGTCAGCGAACTCGCCGGCTTCACCACGATGCCTCAGAGCCTTCCGCTCCTGGAAGCCGAGGACGTCGTCACGACAGACAAGCTCGCCTGCCGTCCGATCGCCGACATGATGAGCGTGCGCCCGAAGCATCAACGCCGAGCAATGGTCTGGGCGACCGTGAAGCCCGACAGCGCGCCCCCCGAGGCGACACCCGGCAGCTTGACGTTGACCAGCCATACTCTCAAAGACGCCGAAGCCTGGATGGCTGAAATCAAGAATGCCCTGGTCAGCTGCAGCCAGTTCAAGGCCACTTCTCAGGCAGGCTGGATCCACCGCTTCAACGTACGGCCGCTCTCCACGGCGAAGGCCGGAGACGACACCGTCACTTACCTCCTGACCAACATCCTCGCCCCCAACGGGAAGGGAAACGTCATGACCGTCGTCCGCACAGGGGGCACCCTCGCCACGTACCTCATGAACGAAGACGCAGATCTGCCCGTCCCTGTGCCTGCCTCCATCGCGAACCAGCAGCACAAGGAACTGCAGGCCGCCGCGACACAGCCCTGAGCAACCCGCCGGTCTGGTGGGAAACGATCGCCGTCAACGTGGGATCTGCGCAGCGCACACCCCACGTCCCCGCTGATCAGCGAGTTCCGTCGGTGACCCCAGGCCGTCGGTGACCCCAGGCCGCGTACGACGAGTCGAAGGCTTCCTGAGCACCTGGACGAGAAGAACCCGCTTCCGGAGGAGCTGGAAGCCCCAGCAGCCCGACGCCGTCGGCCGGCGCGCGGACTTCCAGGTGCAGGTGCGGTCCGACGAGGTGGAGCCGGAAGGCGAAGAACGGACAGCACTGCTGCACGGACGGCGCCAGCTCCGCCACCCGCGCCTCGACGGTAGACCTTCGGCTCAGGTCGAGCGTCAAGCCGGAACCCACACGTTCCTCCACACCAGGGCGACGCACACGACCCGGTTCGAGCCTGACGACCTCCGGGAATCCACGAACCCGCGAACTTCCACCGGTGGTCCCCTCAAGCTGATGCGGCTCTTCGGGATCACCGCGCAGACCGCCATGCGCCATGTCGGCGCCGCCTGCCCGGAGCGCACCGCGAAACTGCCCAGGCAGCGGGCCCGCTCCGAGCCCGATGCCAGCTGAAAGCCCGTGGCGGTGTAGTAGTGGGTCCGGCATCATCCCCATGTGATTGTGATGCAACCCGTTCTGGAGATCTCCGCCGCCGACGACTTCGCGCTCTGGCCGGTTGGCGAGCAGGAATCGTATGGCTACCTCCTGCTGAACGGGGGGCTGACTCCGGCGGAGGTCGGCACGGCGGTTATGCAGATCGCCGCCTGCAACGACTTCGAGCCGGAGGAGGAGCACGGGCCGTGCCCCACCGACCCGCTCGGCACATTCCTGCACGGGCTGCTCACCATGCGTGGTCTGTTCGCTGCCGGAGGGTTCCGGGTGACCGAGAATGCCACCGACACCGTCTTCGTCGAGCCGGGTTGCTGCAACGGCCTGGAGACCTGGCGGGACTGGCTGGAGGTGCTCGACGGCACCGGCTGCTCCTACTTCGGCCACGATCCGTCGTCGGTGGCCGAACGCGTTGGCGACATTGTCCGGCTGACGTTCGACGCTTACGGGACGGACGGCAGCCCGGTGATCGAGTTGTCGGTAGACCAGGCACGCAGGCTCGTCGCGGGCGCCCAGCAGGATTTGCAGGACTTCCTCGGTCTTGCCGGAATCTGGGCTGAACAACACCTGCCGGCACACGCCGCCGCCGTCACTGCCGCCCTGGCACGGGCACTGGACCTGGCGCCCACACAATGACCAGCTTCCTGACCCACCGAGCGCACGTGCACGACGCCCGTCTCCCCCTCCGCCGGCGGCACAGCGCGCTGCGCACCTGCCTCACCGAGTTTGCTCCTTACGGCCTGCGGGCGACGTACCACCACCTCACGCTCAGCGCCGCGATCCCCCGGCGGCTGGAGGCGGACCCGGACGCGCTGGTGCGGGCGGTGGAGGAACTGCATGAGGCGCGGGTGCTGTGGCTCGCGCGGGCGGAGGAGTACGCCGCGCAACGCCGGGCGGCGAAGCGGGCGGGGCGGCGGGCTGTCGTGAACCCGCGACCGTGGTGGCTGCGGAGCTGGTGGGAGGGCCCGAACCGCGCCTGGTACGAAGACCCGTTTCGCCATCCGTCGCTGCGGCTGCCTGAGTACGTCCGGCGACAGAACGCGATTCTGGACGGCGCCGACCTCCCCGGCTGCCCCGCCTGCGGGGACGAGAGACCGCTGGTGTCGAACTCGACCGGGCACGGCTGGGTGGAGCTGTGCCGTGGGTGCGCGTGGGTGCTGGCGCCCTGTCCGTGCGGGCAGCGGCACCGGTTCGTCCCGGAGACGCCGTTCAACTGGAAAGGAATCTGGCAGCGGGCCCACATGAGCGATGACGGCATGCCGAACCCCCATTGGCCTGCGGGCTAAGCCGTTTCGGATGTATCACTGAGCGGACCAGATGAAAATGGAGGGCGCGCTCAAGGGGACATCGTCGAAGGCGCCTTGCATCCTGAGGTGATCATTACTGCACAATGTGGTCGGAGGGAGGGTCGCATGCCTTGGGTACGAGTCGCGTGGGACTTGGTCTTCGCCGCTGTGTGCGGGTTGGTCGCATGCAGCTGTCGAGACTCCGCGTGGCGCATACACGGCTACGCGGCAAATCGCATTGGGGTGAGTCGTGTCTTCACCCCCACGGTCATGAGGGTCACGTGCGGCGTGCTCGGCGCCATCGTGATCACAGAAGCAGTAGTTCGCCGGTGACGGCTACCCGGGCACCTGTCAAGAGAGGCTGAGGCGCCTGCCGGCGGCACGGGGGCTCGAGTGTGGCTGATCAACTGGGTGCGCTGCCTGATCTTCCACAAAACCCTGGACATTGCCCAGGCGGTGCGCGAACTGCAGGCCGAGGGCTGGCAGGTGGAATCCGAGGACCTGGCCGAGGTCTCGCCCTAACTGACCGAGAAGGTCATGCGATTCGGCGAGTACTCCACCGGCGAGCTCGACTTGGCACCAGAGGCGTACGAGCAGCACCTCGATGTCGACTTCGCCAAGCTCGGCCCACAGGACGAAGGAGCATGACCGGGCATCCTCTCAGGCTCCAGCGGCACGGTTGAGTTCAGTGACCGGAAACGGTGTCCGCTTGCTCTCCGACAGCAGCCGGTGGTGGAACCCGTCCAGGACAACGGCGACCCGGGCATGACGTTCGATGACTGCCGCGATCTCAGGCGGAACGTCATCGGGCCTTCGCCCTTCGACCCATTCCCGCAGGAACGCGTCTGTATCCATATCGCCCCGGAGGGGGTCGACGAGGTGGTGGTGGATGAGATGACTCGCGGTGTAGTGGCGGTCGTAGGTGAGATGGTCCGAGAGGAATTGCTCCTCGGCCGTCGAGAGCTCGAAACCCGAGCTCAGGGCCAGCCCGAAGTCTGCGAAGTAGATCAGCCGGCCGTCGGTCAGGAGGTTGCGGAAATGGGCATCGAAGTGCACGAGTCCGCGAGAGCTCATGAACGCCGTACCCTGCGCCAAGCCATCGTCCACCCACGAATACGGGAAGTCGCTGCTGGGCACCGTATCCTCCCGACGCTCCTGCAGCCACGCGCCGAGCGTCTGCGGCACGTGCTCCAGGAAGAGCACCAGGCTGTGGGAGGACCGGCCGATGGCCTCCAGCCGCTCGCGTACGGCCGGTGAGCCGTCCCAGTGCGCGACCGCTCCGTCGATGCCCCCGAACTCATCCACGAAGCCCTCGGGAGGGGAATCGGGCAGGACACGCCAGTGGTACATCAGCGGAAAACCCGCGTACTCCCTGCCCAGGACCCAGTTGGTGGTCATGGTGTGTACGGCCAGTTCCCGCCAAGCACCGAAGCCAGCCGAGCCCACTCCGTACTGGTAGAACATCGGCAGACCGAAGAGGTTCGCCGTTGACCGCACGTTCTCCGGCCGGGTCTCGACGTCCGTCAGCGGCACCCTCTTGACGAAGACCCGCGTCCCGTCGACGTCCAGCTCCGCGGACCTGCCGCCGATGCCGGCCCCGACCGCAGAAGCGGACGCCACGACATCGCCGAGCCGCCTGTCGCTCAGCAAGGACAGGCGGGTGGCCACGCTCCCGTAGGCGGCAAGCCGCGCGGCGTACGTGGCGTCGGCGTGGCGCATCAACAGCTCCTCGGTGCCCCGAACCAGTGCGTCAGTGATCATACGAACACAAGCGGCTCTATCCGCCAAGGTCGACTTGTTCTCGTAAACGACCCCTTCCGGGAGCAAGATCGGAATCGGCCGCCAGGGCCGACCCGAGCACCCGATCGGTTCTCAAAACCCGTTCTCACTCAAGTGGTCACAAACCCTCATTTTGGGAATGGTTTGCGAGAGGACCTCGGGCGTGACGGGCTCTCAGGACACCACCGAGAGCGACGCCGACGACGTCGAGCGCCACACGGCCGCGCTGCGGCGTCCAGCCCGGCTCGCCCTGCCCGCTCGCGCTCGGGCGCCGTCGCCGGGATCTACCACACCGGCCGCTTCAGGAAGGTCGCCCGGCTCGCCAAGCTGCTGCGAGTGCCCCCGGCCGACCGCGGACCCGGACAGCCCTGGCGACCCGGCACCCCGCCGCCAGCCGCACCCGAGACCGGCACCCCGGGCGCGTTACCTGCTCCCCGGCGAGGAAGCCGACAACGCCGAGCGCCGACGGGTGCGGGCCCGCGTCGAGCACGCCTTCGCCCGCATGAAGAACTACAAGATCCTCCGCGACTGCAGGCAACGCGGCACCGGTCTCCATCACGCGGTCCAGGCCGTCGCCCACATGCACAACCTCGCCATGGCGGCATGACCAGACCGGCCACGAACCCGGCTCCGACCTGCCCGAACGCAGCTTCTGCAACACGCTTTAGAGCCGTTGGCGGAGTCGAGGAGGGCGGGGAGGCGGGTCGGTACTCTACGGGAACGCATCCCCTGAGACGGAAGCGGTCGGGAGCGAGCTGTGCGGGCGGTGGCCGCCACCCGGCTGACCGAGCCCAGGAGGGTGACCAGGACGGTCCGGTAGAAAGGGCCCATGTCGAAGCGCGGTCCTGCACCGGGTGCGTAGAAGAAGGCCGAGCTGGGGTGCCAGGCATCGAGGCCGGGGCCCTGGAGGACGACGCTCGCGCTGACCGGTTCGCCTATCGCGCCGGCCCGCAGGGCACGGTGAGCGGACTGGAGTCCGGCCCCAAGGAAGGGTCGTCGCGCACCCGGACATACAGGCGATCATGCTGGTCGAGCGGGCACAGCTGCGGGGATGGGCCGTTCCCGAAGACCTCGCCGTCGTCACCTACGACGATGCTCTTGCCACGCTTTCCGACATCCGCTCACGGCCGTCGCCCCGCCGCGGCGGACGGTCGGCCAGATCGCTGTGTCCCGGCTCGTGCAGCGGATCAGAGAGGGCAGTGCGCACATTCCCCAGCACATCCTCGTCCCACCTCGGCTCAACATCCGCGCCTCTAACGGCGGTTGGCCCAGACGATCGGGCCCCAGGCTGTCCACCACGCTCGGACGACGACAGAAGGCGCGACAGAAAGCGCTTGCGCGACCCGTTGACGCCAAAGGAATCCCAGCCCTACGCTCCGGGCGCAACAAGTTGACTCACACCCCGTCAGATACAGAGCGAGACCGGTCGGTGCCTCCCGACAGGTCGACCCGAGCGAACGGCGACCGCCGGACGCATGCCCTCTGTCGAGGCGCGATCAGCTGATCGCAAACCCAGTACGAGTCAGGACAACAGCCCGCGGGAACGGTTGCACGAACGGAGTCATGGGCCTGTCCCACCTCGCGCACCGTCGTGCGACGTGGTGACTCTCCGGCGGCGGTGCCGATGAGGGCGTGAGGGGTGCCGATCTGGGTTCCGTGCTCCCAAGTGCCGCCCACGCGGTGCCGGCACCTGTCGCGGTGCGTACCCACGCCCGGTGTCGGCATGGGACACCACGCTCTACAACACCTCGTTCAACCCTCCCAACAGCTGGTGGTGGCAGGTGCTCGCCACCGTGCTCGGGCTGACCGATGCCGTGACCGCCTGCGAGTCCGTCGGTATGGGCGGGGCCGAGGACGTCGCGGATCCCGACGCACTCCAGGCAGCAGCCGTGGGCGAGGCGCTCGCACCCGCTGCCGAGCCGGACCCGTCGTTGCAGGCCGCTAGGCCCATGCAGCATGCGAGTGCCAGTGCGGCGATGGCCGTAGCCCGTCCGTAGTCGACGGTCATGCGTCCCCCACTGCCGACGCGATCTCTCGCGCTCCGCTTTCCCGAGCGCAGGCTACAACCCGGGCCTCGCCAACGGATCGCCTCGGACCGCAAGAAGAGCGTGCCTCATGTACCTCAGCTGCCGGCCCACTCGGAATCGTCATCCTAAAAGGGCCGGCACCCCTCACCTGAGTGGCGGAACGCGTTACCAACGCCTCCGGCGACCTCTCACACGTCATGCGACAGACGGCAGAGAACGCCCACGCGGGAAACACCACCCACAAGGCCGAAGACATCACCCTTGCCGCTGAACTAGAGCGGACCCTCTGCGAAACCGTCAAGGACTTCTGCCTCGCGGCCATCAGCACCATCGGTAAACCAACTGATCGAGGGACTCCGAGCCCCGGCCCCCAGGCCGTTGCATCAGGGTCGGCCGAAAGCAAGGTCGATGACTTTCCGCCAGTCCACCCGCGGCGAGGCCGCAGGGACGCCTGGCCGGTCACGCGGCACGAGGACCCGCAGAACCCCCGGCCGCAGGGTGCACACAACGGGGACCGCCATCCGCAACGCCTCCCCGTCCACCGCCACCGGGATATCGATATCCCCCGCGCCGGAAGTCACCTCGACTCGCCGCGCTGTCAGGACCGTCAGAGCGGACGAGTCGGAACCCCGCACTGCCAGGTCCGCGGCCTCCGCCGCCCCCTCCACCCGGATCGCCAGGACGCCCAGCTCACCGTCGTCGAGGCTGGGCCTGCGTGCGCCGGTGCTCAGCTCGTCGGGTGACTCGTACGCGTTGTTGCTGACCAGCAGTGCCTGCTGGGCGGAGAGCGTTGTGCCGTCGATCCGCGCGTCGAGCCGTCGCACACCGTCGCCGACGAGCAGGTCCGGCATGAGGGCCAAAGCCGTGCCCGCCTTGTCGTCGCGGTACGCGGGGCGCTGTACGACGTCGGCGTACACCCCGAAGGACACGGTGTTGACGAAGGGCCGCCCGCCGACGTCGCCGAGGTCGATCCGGAGCTCCTCGCCGTCGGTCAGCGCGTCGAGACAGCGCGTCGGGTCGGACCGGTCGAGGCCGAGGTCCATGGCGAAGTGGTTGCGGGTGCCGGCCGAGATGACGAGGAACGGCAGACCGTGCTCGGCAGCGACAGCCGCCACCAGCGCCTGGGTGCCGTCGCCGCCGGCGACGCCGAGCAGGTCGGCCCCGTCGGCCACCGCTTCGCGGGCCAGCTCGGCCACGTCGGCCGGGGCCGCGGGGTCGAGCACCGTCACCCGGGCGCCCAGGGCCTCCGCGCGGTCGACAAGGCCGAAGCGGCCGACCTTTCCGCCGCCCGACTTCGGGTTCATGATGAGGAACGGCCGCTTCGGCCGACGCGCGACAAACGGTCGCTTGAGCCGTTCGGGCTGCGCCCTGCGCAGGGCGGCCCGGGCGCAGGCCAGCGCCGCGCCCCAGCACAGGATCAGCACCAGCGCCGTCCGCCACAGGCCGTCGTACGAGTAGAGCACCAGGACCCCGATCGGCGCGGCCACCGCGACGACCGCTCCGATCAGGCGCGGCAGGCCCCGGTGGGCGAGGAACCACCACACACCCGCCGCGCCGAGGACCAGCCCGAGCAGGCCGGCCCCGAGGACCTCAAGGCCGCCCTCCCCTACCGAGAGGACCAGCACGACCAGGGAGCCGACCGCCGCGAGCACGGCCGGCCGCGCCAGCAGACGTGCCCCCGCACCCCCGCCGGGGCTTGTCATCCGTGACCTCCCATTCTCCCGCCGCGCCGGTACACCACACCATGCGCCTCCTCAGGCCTGTCGGCATCCCCGGTCAATCCCTCACGTCGCGCGGTACCTGCCCGGCTCCACCTCGGCCGGTGCGGGCGAGGACGCCGCGTGTGGGAGAGACCGTGGCGGCGAGGGTCACACTTGTCACCGCCGTGAGACGGCCAGGAAGGCGACGCAAGCCACGGCGGGGATGAGCACGTCGCGCCGTACTGATCGACGGCGCCGACCGGCTCCGCGCCCGCGCCGTCATCGGCAGGGCGGGTGCCGCACTCGGAGTGTCCGAAGCCGACGGTCACCCCCTCACAGGTGAGGATGTGACCGTCGGCTTCGGTTGCTCCCCTCTCCGCTCCCCCGTCCCCGCTCCCGTCCCTGCGAGTCGCCTTGATCGCTCTCCTCGT
This sequence comes from Streptomyces sp. NPDC058579, assembly GCF_042718575.1. Lineage (NCBI taxonomy): Bacteria > Bacillati > Actinomycetota > Actinomycetes > Kitasatosporales > Streptomycetaceae > Streptomyces > Streptomyces sp. NPDC058579. Next base: position 92,118 of record NZ_JBHXPI010000020.1, on the reverse strand, counting down.
TCTGCTGTCCCTGCTGTTTCTGTGGACCGTCGTGTCCGACCGGCTGGCGCGGTGGAGCATCACCGCCCCCATCACTTTCGCCGCGGCCGGCATCCTCCTCAGTGGCCTCGACGACCCCGTCGTACCGCTCGACATGGACACCCACACCTTCCAGCGGGCCATCGAACTCGTCCTCGCGGTCATGCTGTTCACGGACGCCACCGAGACGCGGGAGTACGTCCGGCTGCGTGGACCGGTCGGTGAGGGAAGGCTGCTGGGCATCGCTCTGCCGGCCTCCCTCGTGCTCGCCACAGTTGCCGGTGCGCTCGTCTTCCCGGGAACGAGCTGGTGGCTGCTCGCGGTCGCGGCGCTCGTCGTCATGCCCATGGACCTCGCCCCGGTCCTGATGATCCTGCGCGACCAGCGCGTGCCCCTGCGGGTGCGGGCCGCGCTCAACATCGAGGGCGGCTTCAACGACGGTCTGATCTCCCCGCTCTTCGTCTTCTGCGTCGCCAATCTGGTCTCCGCCGAGGGCGAGACCTTCGGTGACCTCCTCCTCAACGCCCTCAAGGGCGCGGTGTACGCCGCCGCCGTCGGCAGCGTCCTCGGGTACCTGGCCTCCCAGGCGGTGCGCCGGGCGCTGCGGTCCGGGTGGGCCAAGCCCGCGAGCCTGCGCATGGCGGGTCTCGCCCTGCCCTTCGTCACTTACGCGGCGTCCGTCCTCCTCGAGGGGAACGGCTTCGTCGCGGCCTTCGTGGCGGGCCTCTGGTACGCGAACACCGTCTCCGCGGTCGGCGGTGGCTCCCTCGACCTGGTGGAGGACGTCAGCCACCTGCTGGCTCTGGCGGCCTGGTACGCGTTCGGCGCGCTGGCCGCGGAGGCGTTCGCCGACGGGATCGCGCTCCAGGTCCTCGCCTACGCGCTGCTCGTGCTGACGGTGGCCCGGTTCGTCCCCGTAGTCGCGTCGCTCACCGGCACCGGCTTCACCCGCGCCGAGCGCGCCGCGATCGGCTGGCTCGGGCCACGCGGTGTCACCTCGATCGTCTTCGCGGTCCTCGCCTACACCCAGCTCCCGAGGGACGACTCGGACTTCGTGGTGAACGTGACCGCTGCGACGGTCCTCCTCAGCGTGGTCCTCCACGGGGTGACCGCGGAACCGGTCGCACGCTGGTTCGCACGACACCCACGCCCCGAGGAGGCGGTGCCACCGCCGGCTCCTCCCGCTCGGTGAGCGCCGTCAGGCGCGTCACGCGGTCGTGTTGAGGGCGGAGACGACGCTGGCCACCGTGATCGTGTTGAAGACGAACGCGATGACGGAATTGGCCGACACGGTCCGGCGCATCTCCCGCGTCAGTACCGTGACATCGGTCGTCCCGAACGTCGTCATGACCGACAAGGCGAAGTACACATAGTCGCCCCAGAGGGGTTCTTCGCTGCCGGGGAACTCCAGTGCCTGCTCGTCCTCGACGAGGTCGTCCGCGTGGAAGGCCACCGCGAAGGCGACGACCACACAGATCCAGGCGAGCACCACCAGGACGAGAGCCACCACCCCACGGGCCACCGTGGACAGCGCCGAGTCGATGTGCCCCGGGAACCACACCACCGCCACGACGAAGGCGCCGGCCGCGATGAAGAGGGAGACCCCGGGCCCGGGCGCCGTGCCGAGGACGTACCGCTGGAGCCAGGTCCCGCGCTCGGAGCGCCGGGCCCAGCCGCGTACCCGCTCGGGGGAGGCGGTCGAGAAGGCGACCGAGGTGAGCAGGAGATACGGCAGCAGATAGGCCACCAGCGCCAGCACACCTACATCGGCAGCCGACATCCTCGCCCAGCTCCCGTCGACGCCCACGAGGAGACCCGCCGTTGCGACCGCGATCGCGGCACTCACCGCCGACCGCCGCCGCTCGGAGAGCCACCGGCTCCCGGCGCGGCGAGGAGCACGGTCCTGCACGGGCGACCTCCTGGAGCGATCAGCTGCCGACCGGGGAGAAGCTACGGCATCACGCCCCTCCCACCGGGGATGACAACGCGCGGCGCCGCAGTGCGTCCCCATACATCCCGCACGGCGGAGCCGGTCATGGAGATGTGTCTCGAGACAGGGGGCTCCCTACCTAGATCTCGATGACGACGAAGCCGGCACGCGAGCGGCGATGGAGCTGGGCGCTGCAGGGAAGGGGCCGACGTTCCGATCTTCGTCGGCTGTGGCGCATCCCCCGGACTCACCAATGTGACGGCTGCCTCTGTGGCCCGCGGTCACTCCTGTGCGTGCGCGCTCAGCAGACCCACCACGTTGAGGAATGCGTACGCGCCGAGAACGTAGAAGAAGACTCGCCATGCGACGCCCTTCGCCTTCCACCTCTCGGTCACCCGATCCGTGCGGTCATCCTCGCTGTTCACGACGGCTCCCTTCCAGATTTGACAGTGCCTCGCCAGAAGAGCTTAAACTCGAAGTCGATTCGATATCCAATTGAGGTGTCCTCGAGTGACGAGAGCGCACCGTCGGGAGCGATCGTGATGAGCACTGAAGCCTGTGGCACCACTTCACACGTCCCCCTTGAGGGGTACTCCCACAGAACGCGGACATGGCGCAAGGCGAGCTGGAGCCGGGTTCTCCGTGAAGCGAGCGTCGGAAGTGTGATCATGCTCGTGCCCGTCCTGCTCCTTGGGTTCTTCATCTCCTGGACGATCGGCATCGCCATCATCGGGATGACAGCGGCAACGGCCACACTCGCCTCGGCCTTCTTCTCCCTCAGGGGGCACAGGCCCGGGTGCTCCGCCAAGAAGGGCATCGTCCTGGCCCTGGGGTGGTGGGAGCGGGTCTGAAACACCCGTCAGACCTTCGCGCGCGCCCGTGGCGAGCGGCGCCCGGCCTCCGCCGGCGACTTCCTGGTGCCGAGCCATCCGAGAAGGAAGGCCGCGGGGACCGAGACCAGTCCGGGGCTGTGGAACGGGTACCAGTCGAAGGCCAGGTCCGGCCACAGCGCGTACTCGGTCCCGGAGACCGTCGGGGAGAACAAGGTGAGGACGGTGCAGAGCATCAGTCCCCCGTACACGGCCCACACCAGTCCCCGGTGGTTGAACGCCGGCCAGAAGAAGGAGTACACGAGCACCGGGAAGACGCAGGTCGCCGCCACGCCCAGCGAGAAGGCCACCAGGAACTCGACGGGGTAGCGGTGGACGGACGCCGACAGTGTCACCCCTCCCACGCACAGGACGGCGACGACGGTACGAACGGTCCACACCTGCCCCGTCTCGGTGAGGGGGCGCTTGGTCCGGGCGAGGACATCGTGGGTGAGGGAGACCGCGGCAGTGAAGGTCACGCTGGTCACGGTCGTCAGCACGGCGAGGAAGGCGACACAGGCCACGACGGTGATGAGGGCCACCCGTGCCGTCGATCCGTGATCGAGGATGCCGGAGGCGAGCAGGATCGGGGCCGCCTGGCCGTTCGCGTCGACCGCGCCGATCGTCTCGCCGCCGACCACGGCCGCCGCGGCGAACCCTGTCGTGATCAGAAGGAGGTAGAAGACCCCCGTCAGCCCCACGGCGATGCTCGTGGACCGTCGGGCGGACTCCCCGTCGCGTGACGCGGCGACACGGAGGATCAGGTGCGGCATCATCGCCATGCCCAGGATCACGACGATGTGGTCGCTGATCGTGTTCAGCGGACCGAGGCCCGCCGTGTGCACCCAGAGCCCCCGGCTGAGGTACCCGTCCGGAGCCGCGCTCCGCTCCACCGCGGCCGAGAGCAGATCGGCGGGGCTCCACGAGAAGTCGCGCAGGGCGAGCAGCGTGACCACCGCGAGCGTCACCAGGGTGACGGGCACCTTGACGACCTGGACGAAGCTGGTGCCCCTCAGGTCGGCCACCGCGGCGAAACAGGCGACGAGGCAGCCCATCAGGATCGTGCAGGCCACCTGGGCCGTGTCGCTCGACATGCCGATCAGCAGCGCCGCGCTGATCCCGGCGGCCCGCAGCTGGACGACGAGCAGCGGGACCGCGATGACGAGGGTCACCACGGCCGCCGCGGTGCGGGGCCCCTGGCCCGACGCCCGCAGGGAGAAGAGTCCGCCGAGCGTGTAGTGACCGCTGTCGCGGATCTTGCGGGCGAGCAGGAGCAGGACGCCGAGTGCGATGACGCTGTCGACGGCGGACGCGAAACCGTCGTAGCCGAAGAGAGCGATGGCACCCGACGCCGTGAACAAGGTGACGACGGTGATGTACTCGCCCGCCAGGGCGAAGCCGTTGAAGACCGGTGAGAGGGAGCGGTCGGCGGTGTAGAGCCTGTCAGGACGTTCGTCCGGGCTCGCGAGAGTGAAGACCCACAGCAGGCACAGGCAGATGAAGATCAGGAAGGCGCTGATCACCGGGCCCCGGGCGGCCGAGCCGACCGGATCGAGCACGCCCGAGCTCAGGAGGAACGAAGTCGTCACCGGCCGGCCGTCCCCAACTTGCGTCGCAGGGAAGCGGGTTCGGATTCGTGCGACCGCTCACCGGGATCGCGTGGGCGCGTGGACCGATCCTCGTACCACCACACGCTGCCGAGGAAGACGCACAGTTGGAGCGCGGCCCATACGACGCCGAGGGTGAGTCGTCCGTACACCTGGACTCCGGTGAGCGCCGTGGAGCAGGACAACACGATGCCGACGCCGAGAGGCACCGCGTTGACGGTCAGGAAAGTCCGCCGGACGTGCCGGCCGGCCGGAGCCGGGACGGAAGGGGAGCGCACGAAACCTCCGAGGAGTGAGGGGGAGGGATGGATGGAGTGACGGCAGGGGTGAGTGACGGCGAGGCGTGGAGTGACGGCTAGGTGTGGAGTGACGGCGAGGTTGGAGTGACCTCGAACGGCGGCGGAGGCCTGGGGCTAGACGACGCCCTGCGCCGTCATCGCCCGCGCCACCCGCAGGAAGCCCGCCACGTTGGCGCCGAGCACGTAGTCCTCGGCGTTGCCTCCGTACGCCTCGGCGGTGGCGCGGCACTGGGTGTGGACGTCGCGCATGATCTCGGCGAGCCGGGACTCGGTCTGCTCGAAGGTCCAGCTGTCGCGGGCCGCGTTCTGCCGCATCTCGAGCGCCGAGGTCGCCACTCCGCCCGCGTTGGCGGCCTTCCCCGGTCCGAAGAGGACCCCCGCCTCGCGGAACACCGCGACCGCATCGGGGGTGCACGGCATGTTCGCGCCCTCCGCGACAGCTAGCACCCCGTTCTTGACCAGGGCCACCGCGTCGTCGCGGCCCAACTCGTTCTGCGTCGCGCAGGGCAGGGCGATGTCGCAGGGCACGTCGTAGACCGTGCCGCGGGCGGTGAAGCGCGCGGTCGGCTTCGCCTCCGCGTATGCGGAGATCCGGGCGCGCCGCACCTCCTTGACGTCCTTCAACAGCTCCAGGTCGATGCCGTCCTCGTCGACGACGTACCCGGAGGAGTCGCTGCAGGCCACGACGCGGCCGCCCAGGGCGTGCACCTTCTCCGCCGCGTACACGGCCACGTTCCCCGATCCGGAGACCACCACTCGGCGGCCGTCGAAGGTGTGGCCGCGGGTGGCGAGCATCTCCTGGGCGAAGTACACCGCTCCGTAGCCGGTGGCCTCGGTGCGGACGTGGGAGCCGCCCCAGCCGACCGCCTTGCCCGTGAGGACACCGGCTTCGTAGCGGTTGGTGATCCGCTTGTACTGGCCGAAGAGGTAGCCGATCTCTCGCCCACCCACGCCGATGTCCCCGGCGGGGACGTCGGTGTGCTCGCCCACGTGGCGGTGGAGTTCGGTCATGAAGGACTGGCAGAAGCGCATGATCTCGCCGTCCGAGCGGCCCTTCGGGTCGAAGTCCGCGCCGCCCTTGCCGCCGCCGATCCCCATCCCCGTCAGCGCGTTCTTGAAGATCTGCTCGAAGCCGAGGAACTTCACGATGCCGAGGTTCACGCTCGGGTGGAAGCGCAGGCCCCCCTTGTACGGGCCGAGGGCGCTGCTGAACTCCACCCGGAAGCCCCGGTTGACGCGTACGGCGCCCTGGTCGTCGACCCAGGGGACCCGGAAGATCAGCTGCCGCTCGGGCTCGCACAGCCGCTCCAGGATCCCGGTCTCCGCGTACTCGGGGTGCCGGTCGAGCGCGGGAGCGAGGGAGTCCAGCACTTCGGCCGCCGCCTGGTGGAACTCCGCCTCCCCCGGGTTGCGCCGGCGGACCTCCGCGTACACGGCCTCGATGCGGGCGTTGACGTTCATGGTGGGTCTCACTTTCCTGGTCCGGCGGAGCCGGTGCCGTTGAGGCGGTCCGCCAGCCGGTCGACCGCCCAGACCGCGCGGAGTGCCGGGGCGTTGAAGACGGGGGAAGGCAGGAAACTCGACCGTTCGCGCCATACGGCGGCGAGGTCCTCGTGGAGCTCGTCCCCGGCGAGCCGGTCCGCGAGCAGAGTGCCGAGGTAGGGCGCCTGGGCAAGGCCGTGGCCGTTGCAGCCGATCACGTAATGGACGTTCCTGGCAGCCTCTCCGGCGACCGGGAGCCACGACGGCGTCAGCGCGACCCAACCGCCCCACGCCCGTTGCGGTGCGATGTCCCGCAGGGAGGGGAAGCGGGCGTGGAAGCCGCGGGCGAGGTCCGTCACGACCGCGGTGTCCGGCTCGCGCTCGCGCACCGCGCCCCGCCCCAGCTGGAGCCGGCGCACGCCGATCATGACCGTGCCGCGCTGGGTGGGACGGTAGCTCTCCATCAGATTGTGCTGGGTGGCGATGCCGGCCCCGCTCGTCCATCCGGTCGCCTCCAGGCGTCCGGCCTCGATCGGTTCGGTCTCGACCAGGCTGACGAAGACGGGTGCTGCCAGTCGGCTCGGCGCGGCCGCGAGGGCACGGGAGTAGGCGTTGGTGGCCAGCACGACCCGCTCGGCACGGACCTGCCCTCCCGCCGTACGGACGACGACGTGCGCGCCCTGGTGGTCCACGGCCTGGACGGGGGTACCTTCGAACACCCTGGCGCCGGACCGAAGGAGCGCCTCGCGGATGCCGAACGCGAACCGTCCGGGGTTGAGCAGCCCGCCGGCGCGCTCGTGGACACCGCCCAGGAACGCATCGGGCAGACCGAGGTCGCGGGCGTCCCCGAACTCGGCGTCCGCACCTGCCTTCTTGAGGATCCGCGTCTTCCGCTTCGCCTTCCGGAGCTGCCCCTTGGACACGGCGGCGCCGATGTTGCCTGTCGGCCGGTACTCGCAGTCGGTGTCGAGCCGTCCCATCAGCTCCTCGGTGAAGCGGACGGCGCCCTCCGCCAGGTGGACGAGGCGCGGAAAACGGCGCGGGTACAGCGCGCTCAGCATCTCGGGGTCGCCCGCGGGCGCGGCCGTCAACTGGCCGGCGTTGCGCGAACTCGCTCCGTTGCCGCAGTACCCGGCTTCGAGCAGTACGACGTCCACACCGCGCTCGGCCAGCCGCAGTGCCGCCGCCATGCCGGCGTACCCACCGCCGACGACGGCGACGTCGCAGTGGATCCCGCCCTGCAGCGCGGGCGCCGTCTCGGTGGGCGGCTCCGCCCAGCCGGGAGACGTCGAGTACGTGATTCCTGAAGTGGTCATCTCACACGTCCCCGACCACGCCGGAGGAGCCGACGACCTTGGTCTGGGCGGAGAATCCGAGTCCGCCGAGACCGGCCTCCTCGGCCAGCCCCAGGTTCTCGACGGCCGCGGCGAGGAGCCCGGCCCGCTGGCCGGCACCGCGCATGACCGCCAGGCCGGCGCGGGCACCCTCGGCGTAGGTGGCGAGGGTCGCCCGATCCGTCGCGTGGTCGTCGCCGAGGATGGCCGCGATGGTCTCCTCGGTGGCGTTCTGGAGGCCGGCGAGGGCCACCAGAGTGCCTGCCCGCAGCACTTCGGGGTCCAGGCCCTTACCGAGCACGTAGGTGGCCGCCTCCACATAGGAGGCGAGCGCGCTGACGTAGAACGCGCCGACGATCCCGACGTCCAGCAGGCCGGCGGCGCTCACCTGCTCGGAGACGTGGAGCGACGCGCCGCCGAGGGTCCTGAGCGTCTGCTCGTGCTCGGACCAGGCGTCGGGCGAGCCGGAGAAGAGGATCATCGTGGCGTCCGAGCCGATGTCCTGGGGATAGCCGAGGATGGACCCGTCGAGGTAGCGGCCGCCGCGCTCCACTGCCCAGTCCGCCATGCGCGCGGCCTCGTCCGGTGCGCCGCTCGCGACGTTCACCAGCGACGTCCCGTCCCAGGTGGTGACCGGGTCGAGCGCCGTGAGCGTGGCCTCGTAGGTGGACATACAGGCGATGACCAGCCGGGTGGTACCCACGGCGTCCTGGACGGACCGCACCGCGTCGATGCCGACGCCCTCGCGGGCGAGTGCTTCCGCACGCTCGGGGGTGCGGTTCCACACCGCGACCGAGTAGCCGCTCTTGGCGAGGGTGCGCGCGAGGGCGGCGCCCATCAGGCCGCAGCCGATGACCGCGATGTCGTGGGCCTTCGGCCCAGTGTCGGACTCGGTCATGGTGACCTCCGTGTTCGCCAGGGACCGGGCGGTCCGCTGATTCGAAATTCGGGTGGGGGATGGGGGATCGGGGATTCGCGTCGTCCGGGCCACGGTTCGACCCGCTGTGTGCCGACGCGTCGGCTCCGCGCCGTCAGCTGTTCTCGGCGGCGGCGATCCACTCGTTGTAGAACGGCGGCATGGCGGAAGCCGGCCGTGTGAAGCGTGGGGAGCGCTTCTCGCGGAAGGCCGACACGCCCTCGGCTCCGTCGCCGACGCTGGAGTAGAACATCGCCAGGGAATCCACCCGATGTGCGTCCTGCGGGCGTTCCAGGTGCGCGTTGCGAACGGTCATCTGACGGGTCAGCGCGGTCGCCACGCGCGAACGGCCCAGCGTCCAGCGGTCCGCCAGAGCGCGGGCCTCCTTCAGGAGGCGGTCGGGGTCGTGGACCCCGTTCGCGAGGCCGATGGCCTCTGCGGCTTCCGCGTCGAGGATCTCGGCGGAGTACAGCAGGTCCAGTGCCCTGGCCATGCCGACCAAGCGGGGCAGGAACCAGGTCGAGGCGGCCTCCGGCGTGATGCCGAGCCGGCCGAAGACGAGGCCGAAGCGCGCGGTCGTCGACATCAGTCGCGCGTCCATCGCGAGCGTCATGGTCGCGCCGATCCCGACGGCGGGGCCGTTGATCGCGGCGATCACGGGCTTCCGGCAGGCGTGGATGGCCAGGGTGACCCGGCCTCCGGTGTCCCGGACCCGGCTGATGTCGGGACTGTTCAGATCGCTCATGTCGGCGAGCGTGGGTGTGCGGGACTCGTCGAGCCCGAAGGCGTTGCCGTCCGAGCCGAGGTCCATGCCGGCGCAGAACGCCTTGCCCGCGCCGGTGACGACGACGGCCCGGACGTCGTCGTTGTCGTTCACCTCGGTGAAGGTCCGCTCCAGTTCGCCCGCCATGGTCGGTGTGAAAGCGTTCAGGCGGTCCGGCCGGTCCAGGGTGACGGTGAGGACGCCGTCGTCGACGCGGTGGTGGAGGGTGGTCCAGGTCATGAGGGTCGCTCCTGCTTTCGTACGTGGGGGGGCAGGGTTCAGCGGCGGAGGTCGGCGAGCCGGCCGATGGTCTTCTCGGCGTCGGCCACGATGCCGCTGACGATCTCCTCGCAGGTGGCGACCGACTCGATGAGCCCCTGCGCCTGGCCGGCCCACCACAGGCCGTCGTCCATGTGGCCCTGTTCGAGCACGCGGGTGCGGCCCCGGACGCCGGAGGCCAGCGCGGCGACGTCCTCGAAGGCCGCGCCGGGACGCTTCGAGCGGGCGACGATCTCCTCGGAGATCGCGTTGCGCGCGACGCGGCCGGTGTTCCCGAACTCCCGGAAGACCAGCTGGGTGGCCCGTTCGTCGTTGGCCACGATCTGATCCTTGACGTTCTGGTGCACCGGGGCCTCCGCACTGGCGACGAAGCGGGTGCCCATGTTCACGGCACAGGCCCCGAGCGCAAGGGCGGCGGCGAGGCCACTGCCGGTCGCGAAGCCGCCGCTGGCGATGACCGGGATGTCCAGGCGTCGCACGGCGGCGGGGATGAGCACCAGGCCGGGGATGTCCTCCTCACCGGGGTGTCCGGCGCACTCGAAGCCGTCGATGCTGACCGCGTCGACGCCGAGGCCCTGCGCCTTGAGGGCGTGCCGGACGGCCACCGCCTTGTGGATCACCTTGACACCGGCGGCCTTGAAGTCCGCCACGTGCTCCGCGGGGTTGCTGCCCGCCGTCTCAACGACCCGTACGCCGCTCTCGATGATCGCCGCCCGGTACTCCGCGTAGGGCACCGGCCTGAGCGTCGGCAGGACGGTCAGGTTGACGCCGAAGGGCCGGTCGGTCATCTCGCGGCATCGCGCGATCTCCCGCGCCAGCGCCTCAGGGGTGGGCTGGGTCAGCGCCGTGAGAAACCCGAGCGCGCCGGCCTCGGCCACGGCGGAGACGAGTTCCGCGGTGCCGACGCCGGTCATGCCGCCGCAGACGATCGGGTGGTCCACTTCGAACAGTTCGGTGAAGGTGGTCGAAATCATGAGTGGGGCCGGCCAGGGCCCTCTCCGTTCTTCCGCCGTCGCCGGACGCGAGTCACACGGCGACCTCGTGTCGCCGACGGCGTGGCGCACCGAGAGCGAGATTCGATTTCGAATCCACTTCGAGTTTAGAGTCGCGGAGTGCCGAACTGTCAAGGTCCTGGCGAAGGCCCGCCCGCCCCCGATCGACCGACGCGCCCGCCGCAGGCGGACTTACCGCCCGCGCGGCTCCTGCCGCCCGGACAGGCGGGCGACCTGGTCCTTGGATACGTTGCCCTCATGGAGAAGGACGTCTCCGCCTTCCTCAGCCGCCTGGCGCACGAACTGAGACCGCGCTCGGACCAGTGGGCCGCTCTCCTGATGGAGCGCACGCGCGGTGAGCTTCCCGAACTCTGGCAGCACGAGGACCTCGCCCAGCGCGCGCTGAGCGAGACAGCCGACCACGTCTCCGCCTTCCTCGACGCCCTCGACCAGGGCCGCGACATCACCGAGGCCCAAGCGCCTCCGGCCGCCGTGGAACTCGCCCGCGGGTTCGCCGAAGGCGGCGTACCGCTCAGCACACTGCTCCGCACCTACCGCCTCGGGCACGTCAGCCTGCTCCAGCTGCTCCAGGAAGAGGCCATCCGGCTCACCGACGACCAGCGCCTGGCCAACGCAGCGACCCTCCGGCTGATCGAGACCGGATTCGCGTACGTCGACCACAGCTCGGAACAGGTGGTCGCCGCCTATCAGGAGGTACGCGACCGGCGGGTGCAGCGCAGGCTGATGCTCGCCAATGAGGCGAGCAGGCGGATCGGGACCACCCTCGACATCACGCGCACCGCCGAGGAGTTGGCGGAGGTCGGCACCGACGGCTTCGCCGACCTCGTCACCGTCGATCTCCTCGACTCCGTCCTCCAGGACGGCGAGCGGCACCCGCCGGCGGATGCGCCGATGCTGCGGCGCGTGGCTCAGCGGTCCGTTCTGGACGGCCGCCCCGACTCCCCCGTCGACACGGGCCGACGGCACGTCTACGCATCGGAGTCGGCGCCGACGGAGGTACTGGCCACCGGGCGACCCCTCCTGCTGCAACTCGCGGACGCCGACGCCCCGGCGTGGCTCGCGCCGCCCGGCCCGCCCCGCTTCGGCTTCCACTCGGTGCTGCTGCTGCCCCTGTACGCGCGGGGAACCCTTCTGGGCCTCGCCCAGTTCGTCCGTCATCGCACCCCCACCCCGTTCGACGACGACGACCTTCTGCTGGCGCAGGAGATCGCCGCCAGAGCGGCGGTGTACATCGACAACGCCCGCCGGTACACGCACGAGCGCACCACCGCACTCGCCCTGCAGCGCAGCCTGCTGCCGCAGCGCCAGGTGGAGCAGTCCGCCGTCGAGACCGCCGCCCGCTACCTCCCCAGCGGTTCACGGGCCGGTGTGGGCGGCGACTGGTACGACGTGATCCCCCTGTCCGGAGGCCGCGTCGCCCTCGTCGTGGGGGACGTGGTCGGCCGCGGACTGCGCGCCGCCGCCACCATGGGCCGCCTGCGCACCGCCGTCCGCGCCTTCGCCGACATCGACCTGATGCCGGACGAACTGCTCACCCACCTCGACGACGTCGTCATCCGCCTCCAGAGGGAGGAGGCCGACGAGGGCGGCGAGATCAGCGCCACCTGCCTGTACGCGGTCTACGACCCCGCGACCCGTCTCTGCTCCCTCGCCAGCGCCGGGCACGTACCGCCTGCCGTGGCGACCCCTGCGGCTGACGCCGGGACGACCGGCCCCACGTCCGCCGACGCCGGGCCAGCCGACACCGACACCGACACCGACACCACCGAAGCCCAGAACACGGAGGCGGCGCCGGCCGGCCTCCCCGACCTACCGATCGGCCCACCGCTCGGCCTCGGCGGCCTGCCGTTCGAGACCGCCCAGTGGGAACTGCCCGAGGGCAGCCTGCTGGCCCTGTACACCGATGGCCTCATCCAGAGCCGTACGCGCGATCTCGACGCCTCGCTGACGCTGCTGGGCGACGCCCTCGCACGGGCGGGACGGTCCTCGGCTTCGCCGGACGAGGTCTGTGAACGCCTGCTGGCCACGATGCTCCCGGCGCGCCCTTCCGACGACGTGGCTCTCCTGGTCGCCCGCACCCGCGCACTCGACCCCGGCCACGTCGCCACGCTCGACCTCCCGTCCGACTTCGCCGCGGTCTCCGGAGCACGTCGCTTCGCCGCCGACACGCTGGGCTCGTGGGGACTCGACGAGCTGTCCTTCGCGACAGAGCTCATCGTCAGCGAACTGGTGACCAACGCGATCCGCTACGGCAAGCCCCCCGTCCACCTGCGGCTCGTCCTCGACTCGGCCCTCACCTGCGAAGTGTTCGACGCCAACAGCACCGCGCCGCACATGCGGCGCGCCCGGACCTTCGACGAGGGCGGCCGCGGCCTGCTGCTCGTCGCCCAGTTCGCCGAGCGCTGGGGCACCCGGCACGGCCGCGAGGGCAAGACCATCTGGGCCGAGCAGGCCCTGCCCTAGCCCCAACGCGCCCCGTCGGGCCGCAGGTATCGAGTCGGCCTCATCGAGGACAAGACCTTGACGGCACTTGACCGACGGTTAAACTCAAACTCGATTCGACATCGAATCTCGCGCCTTCGGCCACCCTTCCGGCCGTCCGCGACACGGAGGTCGCCGCGCGCCCGGCGACCGCAACAGAACGGAGCGGGCCATGACCCACTGTTTTGACTTTGCGGTGCTCGAGGCCGGAGTCGTCGCATGACCGCGCGGAAGGTCGTCTTCATCGGCGCCGCGGGCGAGATGTGCAAGGTGGCCATCGAGCGCTTCGCACGGGCGGGGGGCGACTTCGAGCTCACCCTGTGCGACATCCGGCCCGAGCTGCTGCGGCCGCTGGTGAAGAAGCTGCCGGCCGGGCGGGTCAAGGTCAGGCAGCTCGACCTCTACGACCGGGGCGCCCTCTTCGAGGTGGTCGAGGGCGCCGCTCTGGTCGTCCTGGGCGCCGGCCCCTACATCCGCACCTCGGAGCCGGTGATCACGGCCTGCATCGAGCTGAAGGTGCCGTACCTCGACTTCGACGACGACGTCGAGAGCACCCTGCACGCCCTGAGCCTCGCCGACAAGGCCCAGGAGGCGGGCATTCCGCTCTACATCGGCTGCGGCGCCTCACCGGGCATGAGCAATGTGATGGCCGTGGACGCCGCGAACGAGCTGGACACCGTCGAGGACATCGAGCTGTTCTGGACGGTCGGCGACGAGCGGCCGAACGTCGGCCGGGCGGTCATCCATCACCTCATGCACATCGCCGCCGGCGACTGTCTGACGTGGGAGAACGGCGGGCCGGTCACCCACGAGTCGTACGTCGAGACCGGATCGGCGCCGATGGGCGGCAGCCTGGGCGAGACCCTGCTGTACGAGACGGCCCACCCGGAGCCCGTCACCCTCCCCCGCCGCTACCCCCAGGCACAGCGCATCCGATGTCTCGGCGGAATGGACCCGGCGCCGATCAACGGCCTCGTCAAGGGCCTCGGCCAGGCCATCCAGTCCGGCGACATGACATCCGACGAGGCCGTCGACTTCATGATGGAGATCATCAAGAGCCGCTTCGGCACCCCCACCGGCTGGCGTCACGCGCTGCGCGGCATGGCCGGCCAGGTGCGTCGCGGCGAGAGCGGCGCGGGCGAGATGCTCAAGTTCCTCGGGGCGTCGGCACTCCGCCGCCGCTACACCTGGCGCGGCGGCCTGCTCGCCCGCGTCACCGGCACCCGCGGCGGGCGCCCGGCAGTCGCTGTCCGACGCATCCCGGTCAGCGGACCAGGGACCTACCTCGGCGCCAGCATGGCCACGTTGACCGGGACCGCCTGCGCCGCGTTCATCGTCCTGGCGCTCGACGAGGCCGGGAAGCGCGCCGGTTCGTTCGCCCCGGAGGACTGGGCCGAGCCGGAGGCCTTCTACACGGCCCTGGAGCGCGTGGGGACACCGCGCTACGAGATCGTCGAGTCGGTGCACTAGGGACGCTCCCGACTCGACCCTGACCGGGGCATCGCCGCGACCGCGCACTTGGGAGGTCCGGGCGCGGCGATGCCCTGGTCGCAACCATCACCCTCGCGTGCGCCGCCCGCCACGCACTCGCCCTGGAGCCGCCGAGATGCCTCGCCCCATCACCCCAGTACCACGTACGCACAACCCCTTCCCTCAGGATGACCTGGTGAGGGACGTGAAGGGTGTCCCCAGGTATCCGGACGCGCCCACGACCCTGCTCGACGTGCTCCGTACGCACGTAGAGATCCGCCCCGACGCCGAAGCGGTCGTCGAACTCGGCGGCGACCGGCTCACGTACGCGCAGCTGTGGCGGCGTGCCAGCCGCGTGGCCGGGGGGCTGCGCGCCCGCGGTGTGACAGCCGGCGACCGGGTCGCGGTGCGGTACCAGGCGGGCACGGACTGGGCCCTCGCCTTCTGGGGCACCGTACTGGCCGGCGGCATCGCCGTGGCGGTCAACACCCGTTCGGCGCCCCCGGAGGTGGAGTTCGTCCTGGCCGACGCGGGCGTCAAGGTTGACCTGCCGGACGGCGCACCATTGCCGGACGGGGATCCGTACGTCACCACGGATCTCGACACCGCCGACGTGGCCGCGCTCTTCTACACCTCAGGCACGACCGGGCGCCCCAAGGGCGTGCCGACCACGCACGAGGCGTTCGTGACGAACGCCGAGAACCTGATCCGTTGTCTCGGCATCCCCCGGGACGCGGGACCGGAGCTGCGGACCCTGATCTCGGTGCCGCTGTTCCATGTCACCGGCTGCAACGCGCAGTTCGTCGTCGCCGCCTGCCTCGGCGGCACATCGGTGATCATGCCCAGCCTTGATCTGCCGCGGCTCACGGCGGCGTTGACGGAGGAACGGATCTCGTTCCTCGTGACCGTGCCCGCTGTGTACTCCCTGCTGCTGCGGCACCCGGCCTTCGCCGGTGCCGACGTCTCCGGGGTCCGCTGGCTGGCGTACGGCGGCGCACCGATCGCGCCGTCGCTCGTCCGCTCGCTGAAGGAGGCCTTCCCGGCGGCCACGGTGATCAACGGCTACGGCATGACGGAGACGGCGTCGCTCATCACCGTCCTGCCGGACCGGGACGCCGCCGAACACGCGGACTCCGTCGGCTACGCGGTCCCGTCGGTGGAGCTCGGCGTCGCCCCGATCGGCGACGATCCGTACACGGGCGAACTGGTGGTCCGTGGCGTCACCGTGACCACCGGCTACTGGCGCAGGCCGGAGGCCACGGCGGAGGCGATCGCCGACGGATGGCTGCACACCGGGGACATCGTCCGGGTCGACGAGGCCGGGCGCGTCCACATCGTCGACCGGATCAAGGACATCATCAACCGCGGCGGCGAGAACATCTCCAGCGTGGAGGTCGAGGCGGTACTGCTCTCCGCGCCCGGAGTCGCCGACGCCGCCGTCCTCGCCGTGCCCGACGACGTCATGGGCGAGAAGGTCGGAGCCGTCCTCTTCGCCGACGGGCCGGAGATCGACGTCGCCGCGGTGATCACGCACTGCCGGGGCAGGCTCGCCGACTTCAAGGTTCCGCAGTACGCCACGGTCGTCACCGAGGCGCTGCCGCGCAACGCCGGAGGGAAGCTCCTCAAGAACCGGCTGCGCGACCAGGTGCGGTGGGGTGGCCCGCTGCGTTAGCCGTCGGCCGGCCGCCCCCGCGCGCCGGTGTCGTCACCGCGTCCCTTCGGAGGCGTAGGTCTCCAGGTACGCGGTGACGAGGCGGCGCGCTTCGTCGATCGTGGCGTCGTCCCCGGCCGGGGCGCGCCGGAACGCGATGTCGAAGAGCCGGGTGCCCACCTCGAAGGCGAGGAGCAGGGCGAGCAGGGGCATGTCGGCCGCTACGAGGCGCTGCTCGACGAGGTGGTGCCAGAGCCGTTCCGCCTGGGCCTCGTCGAAGGCGCGCACCATCTCGTCGAGCGTGGCGTGACGTCCCGCGAACCACAGCTCCGTGCAGCTGCGGTGACGGCGGAGATAATCGAGGAGCAGGTCGATCATGACGTCGACGGCCTCGCGCAGCGTCTGCGCCGTGGGTTCGGCCAGTGCGGCGCCGATGAGCCTGTCCAGCTCGCCCAGGTGTCGCTGCAGCAGCTCGGCGTCGACCTCGTACCGGTCGGCGAAGTAGTGGTACATCGAGGCGATCGGGATGCCGGCCCGCTCGCCGGTCGCCTTCAGGGTGGCGGCCTCGTAGCCCTGCTCGGCGAGCAGCCCCTCGGCGGCGTCGAGGATGGCCTTCCTGCGCTCCAGCCCGCGACGCTGGGCCGCCGGGCGAGCCGGGGTCCGGCTTGTCGCATTGTTATCGAACACGATTCGAGATCGTATCAGCCTCACGGCCGGACCTTCCTTCCCGGCGTGTATTGACACGCCCTGAACACCTCATAAACTCGAAGTCGAATCGACATCGACTTATGGCAGCACGCGAGCCGAACGAACGGAGAAGCCCATGGCCCACAGGTGGGACGTCGTGGCCGAGAGATGCGCGGGACGGACCGCGATCATCACGGGCGCCAGCCGCGGTATCGGGCTCGCGATCGCCGAGCGGCTGATCGCCGAGGGCGCGAAGGTGGTGATCACCGGACGCAGGCCGGACGCCCTGGCCGCGGCCGTCGCCTCGCTCGGCGGCCCCGACCACGCACTCGGCATCGCCGGTCACGCCGCCGACACCGCCCACCAGGACGAGGTCGTCGCCCGGGCGGTCGACACCTTCGGCAGCGCCGACCTGCTGGTCAACAACACCGGCGTCAACCCGGTGTACGGGCCGTTGATGGAGCTCGATCCCGACGTGGCCCGCAGTGTCGTCGAGGTCAACGTCCTCTCCGCGCTGTCCTGGGTCCAGAAGATCTACAAGGCATGGATGTCCGGACACGGCGGCGCGATCGTCAACGTGGCCTCGCTCAGCGGCATCCGGCCGGAGCCCGGCATCGGAATGTACGGCGCCAGCAAGGCGATGCTGATGCATCTCACCAAGGAGCTGGCTGTCGAGCTGAGCCCGCGCGTCCGGGTCAACGCGGTCGCGCCGGCCGTGGTGAAGACGAGGTTCGCCGCCGCGCTCTACGAGGGGCGGGAAGACGCTGTCGCGGCGGAGTATCCGCTGGCACGGCTCGGGACCCCCGATGACATCGCCGGCGTCGTGGCGTTCCTGCTCTCCGGGGACGCGGCGTGGATGACGGGTCGGACGCTGGTCGTCGACGGTGGTCTCGCAGCGGCGGGCGGTGCCTGATGGGAGCGCACGAGGCGGGCGCGACTCCGGGGCTCGACCTCGCCCGGCTCCGCCCCTGGTTCGCCGAGGCCGTGCCGACGGCCCGGTCCGGCACACTGTCGGCCACCCTGATCACCGGCGGCAAGTCCAATCTGACGTACCGTCTCACCGACGGCGAGTCCCAATGGATCCTGCGCCGGCCGCCCCTGGGCCACGTGCTGGCCACCGCCCACGACATGGGACGCGAGTACGCGGTGATGGCGGCGCTCGCCGACACACCGGTGCCGGTGCCGCGGCTGCACGGCCTCTGTCTCGACACCGGCGTCCTCGGGGCCGAGTTCTACATCATGGAGGCGGTCGAGGGCCGGCCGTACCGCACGGCGGCGGAGCTGGCACCCCTCGGCCCCGCGCGGGTGCGGCGGATCTCCGGCGCCCTCGTGGACACCCTCGCCGACCTCCACATGGTCGACGCGGACGCGGTCGGGCTCGGCGGCTTCGGCCGACCCGAGGGCTTCCTCACCCGCCAGGTGGCACGCTGGCGCAGGCAGATGGGCGCCTCCTACTCCCGCGACCTGCCGGCCGCCGTCACCCTCCACGCCGAACTTGAGGCACGCGCACCCGCGATGGACGCGACCACCCGCCCCGGCATCGTGCACGGCGACTTCCGGCTCGACAACGTACTGGTCGACGGAGACGACCGGCCGCGCGCTGTCATCGACTGGGAGATGGCCACCGTCGGCGACCCGGTCACCGACCTGGCGCTGATGCTGCTCTACACCCGGCTGGCCCGGCTGGTCGGGCCGGAAGTCGCCCCCGACGCCGGCGACGCGCCCGGCTTCCTGAACGAGTCCGAGATCGTCGCCCGTTACGCCGCGCGCGGCGGACGCGACCTCGGCGCCATCGGCTTCCACCTCGGTCTCGCCGCCTTCAAGCTCGCCTCGATCCTCGAAGGCATCCACTACCGCCGCCTGAGAGGGCAGACCGTCGGGCCGGGCTTCGACCGTATCGGCGAGGCGATCCACCCGCTGCTCGACGCCGGACTCGCCGCACTCAAGGAACACTGATCATGCACTTCGCCTTCGATCCCCGCACCGAACTACTGCGCGAGAACCTGCTCGACCTGATGTGGAGTCACATCCACCCGGCGGAGCGCGTGTTCGACCAGCAGCTCGAAGCTCTCGACGACCGCTGGGCGTGGGACTCGGTCCCGGTGCTCGGCGAACTCCGGGCCGAGGCCCGCCGCCGTGGCCTCTGGAACCTCTTCCTCCCCGGCGAGGAGGGCGCCGGCCTCACCAACCTCCAGTACGCGCCCCTCGCCGAGATCACCGGCCGCTCGCCGGAACTCGCGCCCGCCGCCCTCAACTGCGCGGCACCGGACACCGGCAACATGGAGGTGCTGTCCATGTTCGGCACCGAGGCGCAGCGCAAGGAGTGGCTGGAGCCGCTCCTCGCCGGCGAGATCCGCTCCGCCTTCGCGATGACGGAACCCGACGTCGCCTCCTCCGACGCCACCAACATCGCGACCTCGATCGTCCGCGAATGCGACGACTACGTGATCAACGGCCGCAAGTGGTGGATCACCGGAGCGATGAACCCCAACGCCCAGGTGTTCGTCGTCATGGGCAGGACCGACCCCGAGGCCGACCGGCACCGCCGGCAGTCGATGATCCTCGTCCCCCGTGACACCCCCGGCGTCGAGATCAGGCGCGCCATGGAGGTCTTCGGGTACGACGACCACGACCACGGCGGCCACGCCGAGATGGTCTTCCACGACGTACGGGTCCCGGCCGCGAACCTCATCGGCCAGGAGGGCGACGGATTCGCGATCGCCCAGGCCCGCCTCGGCCCGGGACGGATCCACCACTGCATGCGCTTCATCGGCGTCGCCGAGCGGGCGATCGAGCTGATGTGCGCCCGCGCCGAGGAACGGGTGGCGTTCGGCAAGCCGCTCGCCCGCCAGGGCGTGATCCGCGACTGGATCGCCGAATCCCGGGTGCGGATCGAGCAGCTGCGCCTCCTCGTCCTCAAGACCGCCTGGCTGATGGACACCGTCGGCAACAAGGGCGCCCACACCGAGATCCAGGCCATCAAGATCGCCACGCCCAGGACGGTCCAGTGGATCCTCGACAAGGCCATTCAGATCCACGGAGCCGGTGGCCTGTCCCAGGACTTCGCGCTCGCCCGCGCCTACGCCGGCATCCGCTCGCTGCGCTTCGCCGACGGTCCCGACGAGGTGCACAAGAACGCCCTCGCCCGCGCCGAGCTGAGCCGCCGGGCAGCCGCAGGCGACTGCCGACCGGCGGGAGCCGTCCCCATACAGCCCCACCCCACCGCGGCCAGGAGTCACCCGTGACAAAGACGACCACCAGCCGCCCCGCGTCCACGGACGTCGACGTGCTGATCATCGGCGCCGGGATCTCGGGCATCGGCGCGGCCTCCCACCTCACGACCCTCCGTCCGGGCACGTCCTTCGTGATCCTGGAGGGCCGCGACGGGATCGGCGGCACCTGGGACCTGTTCCGGTACCCCGGCATCCGGTCCGACTCCGACATGCCCACCTTCGGATACGGCTTCAAGCCATGGACCCACCGCAAGTCGATCGCCGACGGACAGCTCATCCTCGACTACCTGCGGCAGACGGTCGCCGAGCACGGCCTTGCCCGGCACATCCGGTTCGGGCACCGGGTCGTCAGCGCGGAGTTCTCCTCCGCGACAGGACGGTGGACCGTCACCACCCAGCAGCCCGGCAGTCGGAAGAAGGCGAGGTTCACCGCACGCTTCCTCTTCCTCGGCACGGGCATGTACGACCACGACGCGGGATTCACACCGGAGTTCACCGGCATCGAGGAGTTCGCCGGCACGGTGATCCACCCGCAGCACTGGCCCGCGGACCTCGACTACACCGGCAAGCGCGTCATCGTGATCGGCAGCGGCGCCACGGCCGTCACGCTCATCCCGTCGATGGCCCGCACGGCCGGGCACGTCACCATGCTGCAGCGCTCACCGAGCTACGTGTTCTCGCTCCCGGCCCACGACGCCGTGGCCCACGCGCTGAGGAAACTGGTCGGCCACCGACGGGCGCACCGAATCGTCCGGCGCAAGAACATCATGGTCACGCGTGGCGTCTACAAGGCCAGCAGGCGCATGCCGAAACTGATGCGGAGGCTGCTCATCGCCCAGGTGCGCCGACAACTCCCCCGCCACTTCGACGTCGACACGCACTTCACGCCGCGCTACGACCCGTGGGACCAGCGGCTGTGCGTGGTGCCCGACGGCGATCTGTTCAAGGCGATCTCGGCCGGCCGTGCCTCGGTCGTGACCGACCACATCGACCGATTCACCAAGACCGGCATCCGGTTGAAGTCGGGTCAGGAACTGACCGGAGACGTCGTCGTCACCGCGACCGGGCTCACCATGGCGCCCTTCGGCAAGATCCGGCTGAGCGTCGACGGCCGCGAGACGAAGCCCTCGGAGACCATGGCGTACAAGGCGATGATGCTCTCCGGCGTCCCGAACCTCGTCTTCGCGCTGGGCTACACCAACCTCTCCTGGACGCTCAAGGTCGACCTGGTCTGCGAGCACTTCTGCCGCCTGCTCGACCACATGGACGCCCACGGCCACGCCACCGTCGAACCCGTCCTGGACGACCCGACCGTCGCACGGGTCCCGTACATGGACCTGAGCTCCAACTACGTCCTGCGGGGCATCAGGGACTTCCCCCGGGCGGGAACGAGCGGTCCGTGGACGGTGGAGATGGCGTACGAGAGAGACGTCGAGCGGCTGCGTGAGGGGTCGGTCGAAGACGCCGCGCTCCGGTTCACCGCCGGCGGCCCGGTGCCGTCGGGGTCGCGGCCCCGTCCGGAGGCGACACGATGAAGCGCGACATCACCTTCCTCAGCCGGGGCGTCCGCTGCGCCGCCTGGCACGTACCGGCCACGAACGACGCCCTGGCCGGACCGGGCGGACGGCCCTGCGTGGTCATGGCCCATGGCTTCGGGGGCACCCGCGACAGCGGCCTGCTGAACTACGCCGAGGGCTTCGCCGCGGCCGGGATCGACACCTTCGTCTTCGACTACCGCGGCTTCGGGGACTCCGGCGGCAGGCCCCGCCAGGACGTCTCCGTCCGCCGCCAGCGGCAGGACTACCACGCGGCCCTCGCCGCCGCCCGGCGGCTGCCCGGCGTCGACCCGGACCGGATCGCGCTGTGGGGCGTGTCGTACGCGGGCGGCCACGCCCTCGTCGTCGCCGCCCAGGACGCGCGGGTCGCGGCGGTCGTCTCGCTGACACCCGTCACCGACGGGCTCGCCTCGCTGGCCCACCTGGTGCGTCACGCCGGGGTCGGCCGGATGCTGCGGCTGGCGAGGCACGGGCTGCGTGACGCCGCCCGCGCCGTCACCGCGCGGCCGCCGCACCACGTACCCGTCGTCGCGGAGCCGGGCGCACTGGCGATGATGGGGGTCCCGCGCGCGCAGGAGATCTGCGCGTCCTTCGCCGGCCCCACCTTCCGCAACGAGGTGCGCGCCCGCGCGGCGCTGAAGGTCGGTCTCAACCGGCCCACCACCTTCGTGGACCGCCTGGCGTGCCCGATCCTCGTGCAGATCGGTACGAAGGACCGCATCGCACCCCCCGAGGCGGCGCGGCGGGCCGCCCGCAAGGCCGGCCGGCGGGCGGAGCTGCACGAGTACCCCGTGGACCATCTGGACGTCTACGCGGGACCGGGACAGCGGCAAGCACTCGCCGACCAGCTCGACTTCCTCACGCGGGTCCTGGATCACCACGGATCCCCCATTCAAGGGACGGGATGAACATGTACGACTACGTCATCGTCGGCGCCGGATCCGCGGGCTGTGTCCTCGCGGCGCGGCTCTCGGAGGACCCCGGCGTGCGGGTCGCGCTGATCGAGGCCGGCGGTCCCGACACCGCGCAGGAGATCCACGTTCCGGCGGCGTTCCCGCAGCTCTTCAAGTCCGCCCTGGACTGGGACCTCGACTCCGACCCGGAACCGGGCATCGGCGGACGGCGGGCCTATCTGCCCCGGGGCAAGGTGTTCGGCGGCTCCAGTTCGATCAACGCGATGATCTACATCCGCGGCAACCGCGCCGACTACGACGGCTGGGCGGCGGCCGGGGCGACCGGTTGGTCGTACGCCGATGTGCTGCCGTACTTCCGGCGCTCGGAGGACAACGAGCGCGGCCATGACCTCTACCACGGGGTGGGCGGGCCGCTGACGGTCAGCGACGGCAGGTCCGATCATCCGCTCGCCTCGGCCTTCGTGCGGGCGGCCGAGCAGGCCGGGCACAAGGGCAACGACGACTTCAACGGCGCGACGCAGGAAGGCGTCGGGCGCTACCAGGTGACGCAGCGCGGCGGACTGCGGTGCAGCGCCGCCGTCGCCTATCTGCACCCCGCCCTGGACCGGCCGAACCTGACCGTGCTCTCCTCGGCCCGCGCCCTTCGCGTGGTGATCGAGGGCGGCCGGGCGACGGGGGTCGAGGTCGAGCGGGACGGCGGCGTCGAGGTCGTCCGGGCCGAGCGGGAGGTGATCCTGTCCGCGGGGGCGTACGAGTCTCCGAAGCTGCTGATGCTCTCCGGGATCGGTCCTGCCGCCGCCCTGTCCGCCTTCGGCATCGTCGTCGTCCGCGACCTGCCGGTCGGACAGGGCCTGCAGGACCACTACATGACGCTGCTCAACTTCCGTACGGACGCCGAGTCCTTGATCAGCGCGGCGAGCCCCGAGAACGCGGCGCTGCTGCAGAGCGAGGGGCGTGGCCCGCTGACCTCCAACCTCGGCGAGGCGGGCGGGTTCTTCCGCAGCCGTCCCGAACTGGACGCTCCCGACGTGCAGTTCCACGCCGCTCCGGTGCTGTTCCACCAGGAGGGGCTCGGCGCGCCGACCGGCCACGGCTTCTCTTTCGGCCCGTGCGTGGTCGCCCCGACGAGCCGTGGCGCGGTGACCCTGCGTTCGCCGCGCCCCGACGCTGCGCCCCGGATCGTCCACAACTACCTGACGACGGCCGAGGACCGGGCTGCCATCGTCGCCGGCATTCGGATCGCCCTGGAGATCGCCGCGCGGCCGGCGGTGACCGGCCTGGTCACGGAGGCCTTCGACGTGCCCGTCTCGCACTCCGACGCCGGACTCCTCGACTGGGCGCGGCGATCCGGGCAGACGCTGTTCCACCCGACGTCGACGTGTGCGATCGGCTCGGTGGTCGACCCCGAGCTGCGCGTGTACGACGTGGCGGGCCTGCGGGTCGTCGACGCCTCGGTCTTCCCTTCGGTGCCGCGTGGCAACACCAACGCACCCACGATCATGGCCGCGGAGAAAGCGGCCGACCTCATCAAGGGAGCCGTCCGATGACAACGTCCCCGCCCTCCACCGAGCAGGTGTGGGAGATCGACCGGGCCGTCGACGACCTGGTCCGCGGTGAGGCGGCCTGGGCCGCCTGCGACCGGGCGAAGCGACGCGAACTCCTGGAACGGATGCGGGCGGCGACCGCCGCGCAGGCCGAGGCGTGGGTGCGTGCGGCCGTCGCGTACAAGGGGCTCGCGGAGGACAGCCCGCTGGTCGGCGAGGAGTGGATCTCCGGCCCGTACCCCGTGCTGACCGGCCTGGGCACCCTCGCCGCGAGCATCGAGGCCCTGGAGGAGAGCCGCAGCCCCGTCGACGGGTTCTCCTTCGGCCGGGCGCCCGGCGGGCGCGTCACGGTCCGCGTCCTGCCGCACAGCATCTGGGACCAGCTGCTGCTGAACGGATTCAGCGCCGATGTGTGGATGCCGCCGGGCGTCACGAGGCAGACGGTGACCGATCGCGCGGGCCTCGCCCTCCTGCGCCCGGCGGAGACCAGGGGCGTGGGCGTCGTACTCGGCGCGGGGAACATCACCTCGATCCCGATCCTGGACGTGCTGTACGAGCTGTACGCGAACAACCGGGTGGTGGCCCTGAAGCTCAACCCGGTCACGAACGGGCTCCTCGAAGTCTTCGCCGAGGTCCTGGCCCCGCTGATCGACCTCGGCGCGGTCCGGATCCTCACCGGCGGCGCCGACGTGGGCGCCCACCTCGTGCGGCACCCGAAGGTCGGCCACGTCCACATGACGGGCAGCGCCGCGACCCACGACGCGATCGTCTTCGGTACGGGCGAGGAGGGCGCCGCCCGCAAGAAGGCCGGGACTCCCCTGCTCGACAAGCCGGTCACCAGCGAACTCGGCGGGGTGTCCCCGACGATCGTGCTGCCCGGCGGCTGGTCCGAGGCCGATCTGCGCTACCAGGCGGAACACGTCGCCACGCAGAAACTGCACAACGGCGGCTACAACTGCGTGGCGAGCCAGGTGGTCGTCGTCAGCTCCGACTGGGCGCAGAAGGGCCGCTTCCTGGCCCATCTGCGCGCCGCCCTGGCCGACGCGCCCGCCCGCCCCGCGTACTACCCGGGCAGCGACGACCGGGTCGCCCGGGCTCTCGACGCGTACGACGGGGCCGAGCGCATCGGCGGAGGCCGCGTGCTGATCACGGGGCTCGACCCCGCGGAGAACGGACCTGCCCTGACCGGCGAGTTCTTCGCCCCTGTCCTCGCCGTCCTGGAACTCCCCGGCGACGCACGCCAGTTCCTCGCCGCGGCGGTCCGTGCGGCGAACGAGGACCTCGCCGGCACGCTCGGTGTGAACCTGATCGCGCACCCGGGCACCATGGCCGTGCTCGGCCCCGCGCTGGACGAGGCGATCGCCGAACTCCGCTACGGGACCGTCGCGTTGAACGCGTGGACCGGAGTCGGCTATCTCACCGCGACGGCCCCCTGGGGCGCCTTCCCCGGCCACACCCTCGACGACGTGCAGAGCGGCGTTGGCGTCGTACACAACGCGCTGCTCCTGGACGGACCGGAACGCACCGTCGTACGGGGCCCGTTCCACCCAGCGCCCCGGGCGCTCCTCCACGGGAGGACTACCCTCTCCCCCAAGCCCCCGTGGTTCGTCACCAACCGCACGGCGGCCACCACGGGCCGCCTCCTCGCCGACTTCGCCGCCGCGCCCCGCTGGAGTGCGCTGCCGAAGATCTTCGCCTCCGCACTCCGCGGCTGACGCCCGTCACCCCGACGCGGCGTTCCGCGATCCGCGCGCACACGAAGGAGTTCGACCTTGCCCAGCACCGGATACACGGAGATGGGGTTCGGGGCCGGAGTCACCGTCCTGGTCGGTGCGGAGCGAGGTGCCTACCCCTACGCGAACTCGGTCCTCGTCCGCGGCACCGCAGAGACGTTGGTCATCGACCCGTCGCTGTCGCTCGTCGGGACGGCACCACCCGCGGACGTGGTCCTCGTGAGCCACGCACACGAGGACCACGTCGCGGCTCTGGGTGACTACGAGACGCCTGTCCACGTCCACGTACAGGACCTGGCCGCGCTGCGATCCCGCGCGGTGATGGTCGAAGGCTACGGCCTCCCTCCGGACGCCGCCGAGCACACCGACCTCATGCTGCGCGACCGTTTCCACGTCCGGGACCGCCCCGAGGCCAAGGGCTTCGAGGACGGCAGCGTCTTCGACCTCGGCGGCCGCACCGTGACCGTCGTACACCTGCCCGGACACACGGCGGGCCACTGCGGATTCCTGATCGAGCCGGACGGTTTCCTCTTCGTGGCGGACATCGACCTGACGTCGTTCGGCCCCTACTACGGAGACGTCGGCAGCAGCCTCACCGACTTCGAGGTGTCCATGCGCCGCTGCCGGGAGATCGACGCCCGCTGGTACGGCACGGCCCACCAGAAGGGCGTGATCGAGGGCGCCGCCGAGTTCTCCGAGCGCCTCGACGCGTTCGCCGGCGTGATGGCGGCGCGCGACGCGACCCTCCTGACGTTCCTCACCGAACCCCGGACCGTCGACGAGATCGCCGATCGCCGCCTGGTCTACCGCCGCCACGTCGAAGGCCCCCACGTGCTGCCGGTCGAGCGGCGGACCGCGGTGCAGCACGTGCACCGTCTGGCCCGCACGGGGCGGGTCGCCGAGGTCGAACCGGGACGGTTCCGCGCCACGTAGCGCGCACCGTCCGGGTGTCCTGGAGTCGCCGACTCCAGCGATCTCGACATGGATTCGATTTTCAGTAATTCAGCACCGGAATACAGGTACAGGGAGTCGCGAGTCATGGCCGCAGCGCAACACAGTGACGAGGAGACGTGCGACGTCGTAGTCATCGGCGCGGGAATGTCGGGCCTGATGGCGGCCACGACCCTCGCGGACAAGGTCGACGTCGTGGTGGTCGAGGCCGAGGACCGGCCGGGCGGACGGGTCGAAACGGTCCGGAAGGGCGAGTACTGGATCAACGTCGGCACCCAGTTCACGGAGGGAACCGGGCCGTTGATCGACGCTCTCGACCGGCACGGCATCGAGATGGGGTCCCTGGCCGACACGAGCGTGGCGCTCGTCCTCAACGGTGAACTGGTCGACACGTCCGACGTGCTCGCCCTCATGTTCCGTACCCGCATGAGCTTCATGGACCGGGTCGGCATGGCCTTGGTCGGTGCCCGCATCCTCTCCGCGGTCCCGTTCCTGGAGTCGGACGGCCGCTTGGCGAAGAGGGTGCGGGCCAGGCTCGACAGGCGTCCCGCGTCGGACCTCCTGCGCGGCGTCCGCTCCGAGCTGACCCGGGCCGTGGTCCGGTCCTGGTCGGGGCAGTGGATGGGGTGTGAGCCGGAGGAGACGGCGGCGACACAGCTCGTGGCATCGATCGCAATCGCCCTGACGGACCCGGCGAAGGTCCCGAACTTCGCCCTGCCGGTCGGCGGCAATCAGACTTTGACCGACATCCTGGCCACGGACCTCGGCGACCGCCTTCGGCTCGGGTCGACCGTCCGGTCCGTGGAGAGGAGCGGAGACGGCGTCGTCGTGAACCACGTCGTCGCGGGCCGCCCGGCGCGCATTCGCGCCAAACGCGCCATCGTGACGGTTCCCAGCGATATCGCCTCGCGGATCCTTCCCGACCTTCCCCGGAGGCACCGGGAAGCCTTCGACGACATCCGCTACGGCCGGTACGTGATCGTCGGCTTCTTCACCGAAGAGGAGGGCCCTCAGCCCTGGGACGGACTCCTCGGCGTGTCCACGCCGCAGCTCTCCTTCCAGGCTGTGTTCAACCACGCCGCCGCCCTGCGCAAGAACGGCCCGAGAAAGCCGGGCGGCGCGCTGGCGTGCTTCGCCGGTGGCGCCTCGGCCGACACCCTCTTCAAGCTCTCCGACGAAGAGATCGTCGCTCGATTCTCCGGGGACCTGCTCACGGTCTACCCCCAGCTCGAAGGGAAGCTCGGGGAGGGAATCGTGCGACGTCACCCTCGCGTGGTGCCGTTCTGGGCACCCCGGGGGCGCGAATCGTTGCCGACGCTGCACGCCCCCCTCGGACCGATCCACCTCGCCGGCGACTATCAGCTCGACATGCCGTCGCTCGCCGACGCGGCCACGTCGGGCGAGAACGCGGCGAAGGCGGTTCTGTCGAGCCTGGGCCACTGATCCTTCGGCCTGGCCGGCCCGCCACGACGGCACGGGGCCGGCCGCTAAAAGATCGGCAACCAGATCCGGTTGACCCTCACCCCCTGGCGCCCCGCCCCGCACAGACAGGAGCCCCTCCACGGAACGGACGGGCTCCTGGCGTCGGACGCGGGGCCGTGGCACCTCAGCCTCCTCGCGGCTTCAGAGGACAGACGTCGATTGCCCCCGAGGTCAGGCCGCCCGCCAACTGCGCCACGATCACATCGCCCGCCTACTCCTGGGCGGACTCCAGTCCCATCCCGTACGGGCACCCGCTCGAGCCTCCTCGCGCATCTTTCTCCCGTTTCGCCGGAGCGTAAGGAGATTCGGCGGCCACACCCAGGGCGATCTCGATCGGCTCGATCAGCCCAGGAAGGTCAACCGCACCTGGCGCTCCGGGTTGTCCTTGTTCGTGTCGACGAGGCAGATCGACTGCCAGGTGCCCAGCTCCAGGCGTCCGCCCAGGACCGGCAGCGTGGCGTGGGGTGGGACCAGGGCGGGGAGGACGTGGTCGCGGCCGTGGCCCGGGGAGCCGTGGCGGTGTTGCCAGCGGTCGTCCGCCGGGAGGAGGTGGTGCAGCGCCGTCAGGAGGTCGGTGTCGCTGCCCGCGCCGGTTTCCAGGATGGCCAGGCCGGCTGTGGCGTGGGGGACGAAGAGGTTGAGGAGGCCGTCCTGGGCCGGGGCGGTCTCGGTGAGGAAGTCCGCGCAGGCCCGGGTCAGGTCGGTGACCGTCTCCGAGGAGCCGGTGGTGAGCGTCAGGACGCGGGTGCTGAAGGTCGACATGGGGCCATCCTGCCGCCCACAGCGCGGGACGGCGCGTCCACGCTCCGAGACGCCGTTGACCGCCACCGGAACGAGTCGCTACGTTCGCGCCATGTTGCGTACAGCCCTGCTCACCACGCGCGGTCACATCGACCTGCTGCGGGTGGCCTCCGCCGCGTGTCGTCGCGGCTGCTGACGCCCTCTCACACCCTGAGTTCTCTGCGCTGACCCCCCTCATCGCCTGCCGTTTCCGGCGTGTGTGTGGGCGCTGACGCGTATTCATCTCCCTTTTCTTTCCCTCCCTGCGGAGTGCCCTCATGACGGTCGGCCATGCCCCGCCCGCTTCACTGCCGGATATATCCCCCGTTTCGCTACTTGAGGAGGTGACCCCGGCCGCTCGTAGCCGTTCCGGGCGGATCGCGCGGACGCCTCGCTGGCTGCGGCGGGCCGTCGGGCCCCTGCTGCTGCTCGTCGCCTGGCAGGTGCTCAGTTCGGCCGGTGTCCTGCCCGCCGACGTGCTCGCCTCCCCCGGGACCATCGCCCGCGCCGGTGGCGAGCTGATCGCCGACGGCACCCTGCCGCACGCCATGGGCGTCTCGCTCCAACGCGTCGCCGTCGGGCTGCTGTTGGGCGGCGCGATCGGGGTGTCGCTCGCGCTGGTCTCCGGGCTCTCGCGGCTCGGCGAGGACCTCGTCGACGCGACGGTGCAGATGCTGCGGACCGTGCCCTGGGTGGGGCTCATCCCGCTGTTCATCATCTGGCTCGGCATCGGCGAGGCGCCCAAGGTGGCGCTCATCGCACTCGGTGTCGCCTTCCATCTATATCTGAACGTGTACGCCGGTATCCGGGGCGTCGACGCCCAACTGGTCGAGGCCGGCGAGTCGTTGGGGCTCAAGCGCTGGGGGCTGATCCGGCACGTGGTGCTGCCCGGGGCGCTGCCGGGTGCCATGACCGGGCTGCGGTACTCCCTCGCGACCGCGTGGCTCGCGCTCGTCTTCGGGGAGTCGATCAACGCCGACGCCGGCATCGGCTTCCTGATGAACCAGGCGCGGGAGTTCTTCCGTACCGACGTCATCGTCGTCTGCCTCGTCGTCTACGCCTTCCTCGGCCTGCTGGCCGACGCCGTCGTCCGTACTCTCGAAAGGCTGCTGCTGCAATGGCGACCGACCTTCACCGGGCAGTGACCGTCGAGGGGCTGACCCGCTCCTTCGACGGCCGTCCCGTCATCGACGACCTCGATCTGACCCTGCGGGCGGGCGAGTTCACCGCGCTCCTCGGGCACAGCGGCTGCGGCAAGTCGACGCTCCTTCGGGTCCTTGCGGGGCTCGACCGGGAGATCTCCGGGACCGTCCTCGTCCCCCGGCGCCGGGCGGTCGCCTTCCAGGCGCCCCGTCTGATGCCGTGGAAGCGGGTGTGGCGCAACGTGCTGCTCGGGCTGCCCGGCAGGCCCGAACGGGCCGTCGCCGAGCGGGCGTTGGAAGAGGTCGGGCTCAGTCAGCGCTCGGGCGCCTGGCCCAAGACACTGTCCGGCGGCGAGGCCCAGCGCGCCTCGCTCGCCCGCGCCCTCGTCCGGGAACCCGACCTCCTGCTGCTCGACGAGCCGTTCGGGGCGCTCGACGCGCTCACCCGCATCAAGGCCCAGCGTCTGGTGGCCGAGTTGTGGCAGCGGCGCGGGTGCGCGGTGCTGCTCGTGACGCACGACGTCGACGAGGCGCTGCTCCTCGCCGACCGCGCCCTTGTGATGCGGGACGGCGTGATCGCGTACGACACCCCCGTCGCCCTCGACCGCCCCCGCGCCGCCGGCGACCCCGCCTTCGCCGCCCTGCGCTCCCGCCTCCTCGCCGAACTCGGCGTCGAGGCCGAGCTCCCCGCCGTCCACCAAGCCGCCTGACCTCCGCGACCCGAGACCCGAGAGACCCGTCATGAAGCGCTCACTCCTGCCCGCTGTTCTCCTCCTGCCCCTCGCGCTGCTCGCCTCCGCCTGCTCCTCCCCCTCCTCAGCCGACTCCGGCGCCGGCTCCAACTCCGACGGCAAGGGCTCCGTCGTCCTCAACGTCGGTGACCAGAAGGGCGGTTCGGAAGCCGTCCTGCGCGCGGCCGGCGAACTCGACGATCTGCCCTACCGCATCCAGTGGTCGACCTTCACCTCCGGACCACCGCTCCTGGAGGCGGTCAACGCCAAGGCCGTCGACATCGGTTCGGTCGGCAACACCCCGCCCGTCTTCGCCGCCGGCGCCGACTCGAAGATCACCGTCGTTGCCGCCACCCACAGCGACTCGGCCGGGGAGGCGATCCTCGTGCCGACGGATTCGCCGATCCGCACGCCCCAGGATCTGAAGGGCCGGACGGTCGCCGTCGCCCAAGGCAGCTCCGCCCACTTCCAGTTGGTCGCCTCGCTCAAGCAGGCGGGGCTCTCGCTCGACGACATCGAGGTGACCCTGCTCCAGCCCGCCGACGCGCTCGCCGCGTTCACCAGCGGCAAAGTCGACGCGTGGGCCGTCTGGGACCCGTACACCTCGCAGGTGCTCGCGAACGGCAAGGCGCGGATCCTGACCGACGGCCGGGGCGTCGTCAACGGGCTCGGTTTCTCGGTCGCCTCGCCCGCCGCGCTCGCCGACAAGGAGAAGGCCGCGGCGATCGGCGACTTCATCGACCGGCTGCGGCGCGCCCAGGACTGGGTCCACGACCACCCGGACGTCTGGGCGAAGGTCTGGGCGAAGGAGACCGGGCTGCCCTACGAGGTCGCGCTCGCCGCCGTGAAGCGCAGCAGCGGCACCCGGATCGCGGTTGCTATCGACAAGGAGGCCATCGCCTCCGAGCAGGCGATCGCCGATACCTTCGCCGAACTGAAGCTGATCCCACGGAAGTTCGACTTCGCCGACTACGTCGACACCCGCTTCAACAAGAACCTGCCGCCGTCCACCACCGCGCCGCGCGGCTACGGAAAGGGATCCACCTCATGACCGTCCATCTGCACTGGTTCCTGCCGACCGGCGGCGACGGCCGTACGCTCGTCGACCGGCACGCCTACACCGACGGCGGCATCACCCGGTCCCGCGCCGTGACCGGCGTACGCGCCCCCGACATCGAGTATCTGGCGCAGATCGCCAAAGCGGCCGAGCAGTTGGGCTTCGAGGCCGTGCTGACCCCCACCGGCACGTGGTGCGAGGACGCCTGGCTGACGACTGCGGCGCTCGCCCAGCACACCGAGCGGCTCAAGTTCCTGGTGGCGTTCCGCCCTGGCGTGATCTCGCCCGTCCTCGCGGCGCAGATGGCCGCCACCTATCAGCGGATCACCCGGGGGCGGCTGCTGCTCAATGTCGTGACCGGCGGCGACTCGGTGGAGCAGCGGCGCTTCGGCGACCATCTTGACCACGACCGGCGCTATGCCCGCACGGCCGAGTTCCTGAAGGTCGTGCGCGGGGCGTGGACCGGGCAGCCGTACGACTTCGAGGGCGAGCACTACCAGGTGGAGGGCGCGCTCACCGCCCTGCCG
Organism: Streptomyces sp. NPDC058579; assembly: GCF_042718575.1. Classification (NCBI taxonomy): domain Bacteria; kingdom Bacillati; phylum Actinomycetota; class Actinomycetes; order Kitasatosporales; family Streptomycetaceae; genus Streptomyces; species Streptomyces sp. NPDC058579. The sequence goes on along the minus strand of NZ_JBHXPI010000020.1, from coordinate 59,669 downwards.
CCGGACCCCCTGCCGGAGATCTTCTTCGGCGGCTCGTCGGCGGCGGCCGGGCCGGTCGCGGCGGAGCACGCGGATGTGTATCTGACCTGGGGCGAGCCGCCGTGGCAGGTCAAGGAGAAGATCGACTGGATCCGGAAGCTCGCCGAGGAGCGCGGGCGTGAGGTGCGGTTCGGCATCCGGCTGCACACCATCTCCCGGGATTCCGCGCGCGAGGCGTGGACGGTGGCGGACCGGCTGCTGTCCGACCTCGACGCGGAGACGATCGCGGCGGCGCAGCAGACGCTCGGCCGCAGCGAGTCGGTCGGTCAGCAGCGGATGCTGGCGCTGCACGGCGGCGGCTCGCTCGACCGGGACAAGCTGGAGATCGCGCCGAACCTGTGGGCGGGCGTGGGTCTCGTACGGGGTGGGGCCGGCACCGCGCTCGTGGGCAGCCACGCCGATGTCGCCGACCGGATCGAGGAGTACCACGACCTCGGAGTGGAGCACTTCGTGCTCTCCGGCTACCCGCATCTGGAGGAGGCGTACTGGTTCGGGGAGGGCGTGACCCCCGAGCTGGCGGCGCGCGGACTCCTGCCGAGGATCCCCGCCTCACCGCTGCTCGGCGTCCCGGCCGCCAACGGGCGCCCGGCGTCCGCGCCCGGCGGCGCCCCGCTGCTCCTGGCGGGCGGCGGGCGGTAGGCGGCAGGCGCGCGGTGATCGGCGGGTGAGGGACGCGGTGCCCGGTGTCCCCTTCTGGGGTGGGGGACACCGGGCACCGCTTGCCGTACGGGAAGATCCTCGACCCCTCCACGGTTAGTGGAATCGTGAACGATTTCGGGGTACGAGACGTGGACGTCGTCGTCATCGGCGCGGGCCAGGCCGGGCTCTCCGCCGCCTACCACCTGCGCCGCACCGGCCTGCTCCCCGACCGGGACTTCGTCGTCCTCGACCATGCCCCGCGCCCCGGCGGCGCCTGGCAGTTCCGCTGGCCCTCGCTCACGTACGGCAAGGTCCACGGGATGCACGCGCTGCCCGGCATGGAACTGACCGGGGCCGACGACCGTCGGCCCTCGTCCGAGGTGATCGGCGCGTACTTCGCGGCCTACGAGGACCGCTTCGACCTGCGCGTCCACCGCCCCGTGGAGGTGCGCGCCGTCCGTGAGGGCGAGGGCGGCCGGCTGCTCGTGGAGACCTCGGAGGGGACGTACGCCACCCGCTCGCTGATCAACGCGACCGGCACCTGGGACCGCCCCTTCTGGCCCCGCTACCCGGGCCAGGAGACCTTCCGCGGCCGCCAGCTGCACACCGCGAACTACCCGGGCCCCGAGGAGTTCGCAGGTCAGCGGGTGATCGTCGTGGGCGGCGGAGCGTCCGGGACCCAGCACCTGATGGAGATCGCCGAGGTCGCGGCGGAGACGACCTGGGTGACGCGGCGCGAGCCCGTCTACCGCGAGGGCCCGTTCGACGAGACGGTCGGCCGGGCGGCGGTCGCCCTGGTCGAGGAGCGGGTACGGAAGGGGCTGCCGCCGCAGAGCGTCGTCTCCGTCACGGGCCTGCCGCTCACCGACGCCATCCGCGAGGCCCGTCGGCGCGGTGTCCTGGACCGGAACCCCATGTTCGACCGCATCACCCCGACCGGTGTGGCCTGGGCCGACGGCCGGACCGTCGACGCCGACGTGATCCTCTGGGCCACGGGCTTCCGCGCCGCGATCGAGCACCTGGCCCCGCTCCGGCTGCGCGAGCCGGGTGGCGGCATCCAGGTGGAGGGGACGCGCGCGGTACGCGACGAGCGCGTCCATCTCGTCGGGTACGGGCCTTCGGCCTCGACGATCGGCGCCAACCGCGCCGGGCGCGCGGCCGTCACCGAGATCCGCCGCCTCCTGGAGCGGGAGCGGGAACAGGAGCTCGAGCCGGAGCCGGCCGCCGCCAGGTAAGCGTCAGCCCTCTCCCCTGGCCGCGCGGCGGACAAGGTTGAACTCCTCGACGTTCGCCTGGTGTTCGGCGTAGTCGGCGGTGAACCGGGTGTCCCCCGGCTGCACGGTCACGAAGTACAGCCAGTCACCCTTGGCCGGTTCGATGGCTGCCGTCATCGCCTGCTCCCCCGGGTTCCCGATCGGGGTGGGCGGGAGGCCGGTGCGCTCGTAGGTGTTGAAGGGGCTCTCGATCTTAGTGTCCGCGTGGGTGGTGTCCACGGTGGAACGCCCCAGGGCGTAGTTCAGGGTCGAGTCCATCTGGAGCGCCATGCCCCGAGCGAGCCGGTTGTAGACGACCCGGGCGACCTTGCCCATGTCCTCGGTCGTGTCTGCCTCCGCTTGGACGATGCTCGCGATGATCACCGTCTGGTGCACGCTCACGCCGTTGCGCTGGGCGCCCGCCGTGATGTGCTCGGCGCCGAAGCGCTTGCCCGCCGTCTGGACCATGTACCGGAGCAGGCTCTCCGGGGTGGTCGCCGACACGACCGGATAGGTCGCGGGGAAGAGGTACCCCTCGGGGTTGCCCTGGGTGGCGGCCGGCAGGCCCAGGGGGGTGACCGGGGTGTCGGCGGCCTTGCGGGTGGTGCCCGCGGCGAGGCCGAGGGAACGATCGACGGCCGTATAGACCTGTCCGGCCCGCCAGCCCTCGGGGATGAGCAGGGTCCGCTGCTTCTCGGGGGCGGGCTTCTCCTCGCCGCCGAGGAGAAGCAGGGGAACGGTGATCGCCGCCGCGGCCACGGCGAGGGCGGCGCCGATGAGTAGGGCGATCCGGCCGCGCCGGGTGAGCCGGGGGCGGCGGCGACGGTGTTCGGGCTGCCAGGACCGGTACGTCATGGGCGCACGCTAACCCGGCCCGCTCGCGAATCCGGGGAGCCCCGACACGCGGCGGCGCCGCCGGCCCCCTGGGACGGGGGACCGACGGCGCCGCTTTTCCTGCCGGGCGAACCGGACGGAAGGTCGGACGAGCCAGCCGTCAGACGAGCCAGCCCAGGAAGTGGAGGACGCCGGCGAGCAGGTTGGTGATGACGTTCATGGTGGTGCTTCTCCTTGTGCAAAGTGCATCTGCGGGACAGTGCGCGGTCGCGGTCTGCAGCCCGTCGCTTGCGCACCGTAATCATCAGCTGTCACAAGGGAGTTGAGCAACGAATCCCGGAACGATCACACGTTCTGGGGAACAACCGCTCCCACGTTCGCGTGTTCGTCCCTGCGCACCAGGGCCGCGTACCGGCCGTCGCGGGCGAGGAGCTCCTCGTGGGTGCCGCGCTCGGCGATCCGGCCCGCGTCGAGGACCACGATCTGGTCGGCGTCCCGGACGGTGGAGAGCCGGTGGGCGATGGTGATCGTGGTGCGTCCGGCGGAGAGGGCGTCGATGGCCTGCTGGACGGCGTGTTCGGTACGGGTGTCCAGGGCGCTGGTCGCCTCGTCGAGGATGAGCACGGGCGGGTCGCGCAGGATGGTGCGGGCGATGGCGAGGCGCTGCTTCTCGCCGCCCGAGAAGCGGTAGCCGCGCTCGCCGACGAGGGTGTCGTACCCGTCGGGCAGGCCGGCGATGTGGTCGTGGATCTGCGCGGCGCGGGCGGCCTCGTGGATCTCCTCGTCGGTGGCGTCGGGCTTGGCGAAGCGCAGGTTGTCGGCGACCGAGGCGTGGAAGAGGTACGTCTCCTGGGAGACCACACCGACCGCCCGGGCGAGGGTGTCGAAGTCGAGCTCGCGGACGTCGACGCCGTCGAGGAGGACCCGGCCGCCGGTCACGTCGTAGAGCCGGGGCACGAGATAGCTGAGGGTGGACTTGCCGGATCCGGTGGGGCCGACCACGGCGAGGCTGCCGCCGGCCGGGACGGCCAGGTCGACGGCGTCGAGCGTGGGCCGGCCGGCGTTCTCGGGGTCGTAGCGGAAGTCGACGTTCTCGAACGTGACCTCGCCGCTGATCTTCGGGAGCCGGACCGGGTCTGCGGGCTCGGTGATGTCGACGGGCAGGTCGAGGTACTCGAAGATCCGCTGGAAGAGCGCGAGCGAGGTCTGCATCTGGACGCCGGTGGAGAGCAGGCTCACCGTCGGCCGGAAGAGGCCCTGCTGGAGCGAGACGAAGGCGACCAGGGTGCCCAGCGAGATCGCGGGGCCGCCGGTCTGGAGGGCGAGGCCCGCGGCCCAGTAGATCAGCGCGGGCATGGCCGCCATGACGATGCCGATGGTGGACATCCGCCAGCGTCCGGCCATCGAGGAGCGCACTTCGAGGTCGACGAGGCGCTCGGACTCTTCGGCGAAGGACCTGGTCAGCGAGTCGGAGCGGCCCATGGTGCGGCCGAGCAGGATGCCGCTGACGGAGAGCGACTCGGTGACGGTCGCGGCCATGACGGCCATCTGCTTCTGCCGCTGGGTGGTGATCCTCTTGCGCTCGCGGCCGACGCGGCGGCTGATCCAGACGAAGACCGGCAGCAGGAGCAGCGAGACGACGGTGAGGCGCCAGTCGAGCGCGAGCATCGCGACGACGGTGGCGACGACGGCGGTGAGGTTCGAGACGAGGGAGGTGGCGGTCGAGGTGACCGTCGCCTGCATGCCGCCGATGTCGTTGGCGATCCGGGACTGGACCTCGCCGGTGCGCGTGCGGGTGAAGAAGGCGAGCGGCATCCGCTGCAGTTGGCCGTAGACCGCGGTGCGCAGGTCGTGCATCACGCGCTGGCCGACGGTGGTGGAGATCAGCGTCTGGAGCACGCCGAAGACGCTGGTCATCACGGCGGTGGCGATCATGCCGAGGGCGAGCAGACTGAGCAGCCCGGTGCGGCCCTGCGGGATCGCGACGTCGAGGATCTCCTTGAGCAGGAACGGCGAGGCCACCGACACCAGGGACGAGGCGCCGACGAGCAGGCCGACGACCGCGAGCCTGCCGCGGTAGGGACGGAAGAGCCGCAGGATGCGCCGCGTCTGGGCGGGCTCCTTCGGCTGCGCGGGATCGCGTGGGGGAGGTGTCCATTCGGACTCTTCGTGGTGACGCATGGGCTCCTACGAGGGTGTGAGAGGTCAGAACGATCAGAGCATAGCTCACTGTTACCTATACTCACAATGAACCAGGTCCTGATATTGTTCCCCCATGAACAGCCCCGACGCCGACGGCCTCCTCGCCGAGCAGCTCCTCCGCCTCACCCGCCGGCTGCAGCGCAGCCAGAAGCGGCTGCTCGAGCCGGTCGGCATCACCCCCGCCCAGTCCCGGCTGCTGCGCACGGTCGCGCACTACGAGCAGCCGCCCCGGATGGCCGATCTCGCCGCGCGCCTGGAGGTGGTCCCCCGGGCCGTCACCAGCCTCGTGGACGGTCTGGAGGCCGCGGGGCGGGTCCGCCGCGTGGCCGATCCGACGAACCGACGGGTCATCAGGATCGAGCTGACGGACACCGGTCGGGAGACGCTGCGCGCGTTGCGCAGCGCGCGTCGCGCGGCCGCAGAGGACATCCTTGCTCCATTGACCGTCGACCAGCGCGAGGTGCTCGGAGGTCTGCTGTCCGCTCTGGTCGACCACGTGCCGGAGCGCCGCTGCTGACCGCTCGGGTGCCGGGAGCGCCGAGGGGATCCGTGACATGCCACTGCTGGAGCCGAACCCGCAGGCCCTGCGCCCCGGTACGGAGCGCAGGCCTGCCCCCGACCGGGTCCCCGACCTCCAGTCCCGGGGCACCCCGCGCCGACTGCGGGAGGAGCTGGAAGCGCTCCTCGGCCCCGAGAAGGTCCTCTCGAAGATCTCCGACCTCGTGCGGTACGCCTCCGACGCCAGCCCCTACCGCTTCGTGCCGCAGGTCGTGGTGGTCGCGGAGGACATCGACGACATCTCCGCCATCCTGTCGTACGCCCACGGCAAGGGTCGCGAGGTGGTCTTCCGGGCGGCCGGGACCAGTCTGAACGGGCAGGCGCAGGGCGAGGACATCCTCGTCGACGTGCGCCGGCACTGGGTCGGCGTCGAGGTCCTCGACGGCGGCGTCCGCGCCCGGATCCGCCCCGGCACCACCGTCGTCCGGGTCAACGCGGCCCTCGCCCGGCACGGCCGGGTCCTCGGCCCCGACCCGGCGAGCGCCGTCGCCTGCACGATCGGCGGGGTCGTCGCCAACAACGCCTCGGGCATGACGGCGGGGACGACCAGGAACTCGTACCGTACGGTCTCCTCCCTCACCGTCGTGCTGCCGAGCGGCACCGTCGTGGACACCGGCGACCCGGCCGCCGACGAGGAGCTCGCCCGCGCCGAGCCCCGCCTCTGCGCGGGACTGATGGAGCTGAGGGCCGAGATCGAGGCGGACGCGGAGCTGGTGGACCGGATCCGCGCCAAGTACGCCATCAAGAACACGAACGGCTACCGCCTGGACGCCTTCCTGGACGGCGCGACGCCGGTGGAGATCCTGCGCGGGCTCATGGTCGGCTCGGAGGGCACGTTCGGCTTCATCTCCGAGGTCGTCTTCGACACGCTCCCGCTGGACCGCCGGGTCTCCACGGCGCTGCTCTTCTTCCCCTCGCTGACCGCCGCTGCCGCCGCCGTGCCGCGCTTCAACGAGGCCGGGGCGATCGCGGTCGAGCTGATGGACGGCAACACCCTGCGGGCCTCGGTCAGCGTCGCCGGAGTGCCCGCCGACTGGGCGGAGCTGCCCAAGGAGACGACGGCGCTCCTGGTGGAGTTCCGCGCCCCGGACACCGCCGCGCAGGAGGCGTACGAGCGGGCGGCCACCGCCGTCCTCGCGGAGCTCGAACTGGTCGCGCCCGTCGCCTCGGTGGACAACGCGTTCACCCGCGACCCCGGCAGGATCGGCGGGTACTGGAAGGCCCGCAAGGCGTTCGTGACGGCGGTGGGCGGCTCGCGCCCCTCCGGTACGACGCTGATCACGGAGGACTTCGCCGTGCCGCCGGCCCGGCTCGCCGAGGCCTGCGCCGACCTCCTGGAGCTGCAGTCCCGGCACGGCTTCGACGCGGCCGTGGCCGGTCACGCGGCCCACGGCAACCTGCACTTCCTGCTGGCCTTCGACGCCGGCGATCCGGCGGACGTGGAGCGGTACGCCGCGTTCATGGACGAGTTCTGCAAACTGACGGTGGAGCGGTTCGACGGCTCGCTCAAGGCCGAGCACGCGACCGGCCGCAACATCGCCCCGTTCCTGGAGCTGGAGTGGGGGCCGAGGGCGACGGAGCTGATGTGGCGGATCAAGGAGGTCGTCGACCCCGGCGGGGTGCTCGCCCCTCGGATCGTCCTCGACCGCGACCCGCAGGCCCATCTCCGGGGCCTGAAGACGATCCCGAGGATCGAGGCGATCGCCGACCCGTGCATCGAGTGCGGCTTCTGCGAACCGACGTGTCCCAGCCATGATCTGACGACGACTCCGCGGCAGCGCATCGTGCTGCGCCGGGAGGTGATGCGCCAGGGCGACGGCTCCGCCGTGGAGGCGAGTCTCCTGGAGGCGTACGGCTACGACGCCGTGGACACCTGCGCGGGCGACTCCACCTGCAAGCTGGCCTGCCCGGTCGGGATCGACACCGGGGCGCTGATGAAGGAGTTCCGCCACCAGCGGCACTCGACGCGCGAGGAGCGGATCGCGGCGCTGGCGGCCAGGAACTTCCGGGCCGTGGAGGCCTCTGCGCGGCTCGCGGTCGCGGCGGCCGACCGGATCGGCGACCGGATCCTGGGAGCGGCGACCGGCCTGGCGCGCAAGGTGGTCCGGCCCGATCTCGTACCGGAGTGGCTGCCGGAGATCCCGGGCGCGGCCGGCCGCCGGCTCCCCCGGACGCACCGCCCGGCGGCCGTCGCCGTGTACTACCCGGCCTGTGTGAACCGGATCTTCGGTGGCCCGGAGGGGCGGCGTGGCCCGTCGCTGCCGGAGGCGGTGGTGGCGCTCTCCGGCCGGGCGGGCCGGCCCGTGTGGATCCCGGACGACGTGGCCGGTACGTGCTGCGCGACGATCTGGCACTCCAAGGGGTACGAGCGGGGCAACGAGGTGATGGCCAACCGGATCGTGGAGGCGGCCTGGGGCTGGACGGCGGGCGGGCGGCTGCCGCTGGTGGTCGACGCTTCCTCGTGCACGCTCGGCATCGCCCATGAGGTGGTGCCGTATCTCACGGACGACAACCGGGAGTTGCACGCGGCGCTGACCGTCGTCGACTCCCTGGTGTGGGCGGCGGACGAACTGCTGCCCCGGCTCGACGTGCGCCGCACGGTGGAGTCTGCGGTGGTCCACCCGACCTGCTCGATGCGGCACCTGGGGGACGAGGAGCAGCTGACGGCGCTGGCGCGGGCGTGCGCCGAGGAGGTCGTCGTACCGGCCGACGCGGGCTGCTGCGCCTTCGCGGGCGACCGGGGCATGCTGCATCCGGAGCTGACGGCCTCGGCGACCGCCCGTGAGGCGGCCGAGGTGACGGCGCGTCCGTTCGAGCTCCATCTGTCGGCGAACCGGATGTGCGAGATCGGTATGGACCGGGCGACGGGCCGGATCTACCAGTCGGCCCTGCTCGCGCTCGAGCGCGCGACGCGTCCCTGACGGTCCGTCACCCTTTTGGCGACGGATGACGAGGGCCCTTACCCCATGTGGGTGACGGGCCCTTGTCGTCCGCGTGGTCCGGCGACGCGGAATGAAAGAGTCCAACCACCCGTCGTATGAGTCCAATCCGCGCCCTTGCGCACCACCAGTCCCTGCGGCCAGGGTCCTGAGCGGGATTCATGAGCCAGCCGTGCACACAGCTACTGGAGGTTCCATGAACGACAACGCACCGCAGCCGCCGAGCCGCCGCTCCGTTCTGCGGACCACGGCCGGGGTCGCGGGAGCGGGCATCGGCCTCGGCGCCCTGGGCACCGGAAGCGCCGAGGCCGCCACGCCGGAGGCGGCCGCGGCCGCCGAGCAGCTCGCCGGACAGACCGCAGGGGCGCCCCGCCGCAGAGGCGCCACCATGGCGAACGTCCCCTTCACCAAGCGCTCCACGGTCCGGGTCGGGATCGTCGGCCTCGGCAACCGGGGCGGCAGCATGATCGACCTCTTCCTGATCCTCCCCGGGGTGCGGGTGGTCGCGGTCTGCGACCCGGTCCGCGACAAGACGGAGCGCGCCGCCGCCAAGGTCGTCGCCGCCGGACAGCCGTCCCCGGCCGTGTACACCAACGGCGAGGACGACTACGAGAACCTCTGCAAGCGCACGGACGTCGACTTCGTCTATGTGGCGACGCCGTGGGAGCTCCACTTCGAGATGGCGAAGACGGCGATGCTGAACGGCAAGCACGTCGGCGTCGAGTGTCCGGTCGCGATGACGCTCAAGGACCTGTGGGAGCTGGTCGACCTCTCCGAGCAGACCCGCCGCCACTGCATGCAGCTGGAGAACTGCTGCTACGGCCGCAACGAGATGCGTGTCCTGCGGATGGCGCACGCGGGCAAGTTCGGCAAGCTGCTGCACGGGGCGGGGGCGTACAACCACGACCTGCGCGAGCTGATGTTCTCGCCGACGTACTACGAGGGGCCGTGGCGCCGCCTCTGGCACACCCGGCTGCGCGGCGACCTCTACCCGAACCACGGCTTCGGTCCGGTCGCCAACTACATGGACGTCAACCGGGGCGACCGGGTGGTCAGCATCAGCAGCTTCGGCACCCCGGCGCTCGGGCTCGCCGAGTACCGGGCGAAGCACATGCCGGCGGGCGACCCGAGCTGGAAGGAGTCCTACATCGGCGCCGACCGGGCGATCAGCGTCGTCCAGACGGCGAAGGGGCGCGTGATCCGCCTGGAGCACGATGTCTCGACCCCTCACCCGTACAGCCGGATCAACAGCCTCGGCGGCACGCTGGGGGTGTTCGAGGACTATCCGGAACGGATCTATCTGGAGCCGGACCACCAGGGTCACCAGTGGGGCGACTTCGCGGCGTACGCGAAGGACTTCGACCACTGGCTCTGGAAGGAGCACGCCAATCCGCCGGGCGGTCACGGCGGGATGGACTACATCATGCTCTACCGGCTGACGCAGTGCATGCGGCTCGGTCTGGTCCCCGACTTCGACGTCTACGACGCGGCGACCTGGACGGCTCCGGTGCCGCTCAGCCATGACTCGATCAAGGCCAAGGGCGCGCCGCAGGCGATCCCCGACTTCACGCGCGGCGAGTGGGAGAAGGCCCGGTCCGGCGTGGACTCGGTGAAGCCCGCCTAGGACGACGATGGCCGCACCCGCTCGGGGAGCGGGTGCGGCCGTCTCTGTCGCGGGGAGGCGACAGATCAGGGGGTACGGCGGATCAAGAGGCCGGTCACGCCGTGTGCGCGGTCACGCCGTGTGCAGAGTCAGTCCGTAGCGGCCCAGGATCTCGTTGACCGGCTGGAACCAGGTGTTGCCGCCCGAGGAGCAGTTGCCCCAGCCGCCGGACGTCACGCCCTGGGCCTGGTCGCCGGTGATGAACGAGCCGCCCGAGTCGCCTCCCTCGGCGCAGACGTCGGTTCGGGTCATCTGGTGGACCGCGCCCACGTCGTAGTTGACGGTCTCGTTCTTGCCGAGGACCGTGCCGCAGTGCCACTTGGTCGTGGAGCCGGAGCGGCAGATGGAGGAGCCGACCGGGGCCTCCCAGGAGCCGCGCACCAGCCGGTCCGAGGTCTGCCCCCAGCCGATGACCACGGGCACGGTCCACCAGCCGTAGCCGGTGCTCACCCACGCCATGTCGTCGCCGGGGAACGAGGAGCCCTGGAACCAGCCCATGTCGGAGCCGTCCCAGCCGCGCACGAAGGTGCCGGGCGTGCCGCAGTGCCCGGCCGTGACGAAGCCGCCATACACCGAGAAGCCGATGGAGCAGCGGTACTGGTGGGTGTAGTACGGGTCTCCGCCGACGGTCCCGGCGGCGAAGGTGGCCGGTGTCGCGTTCACCTTCTCGACCCGTACGGGTCCTGCGGCGCGGGCGCGGTCGAGGAAGGCCTTGACGTCGGCCTTGGCCGCCCGGTCGGCGGCGACCTGGACGACCACCTGGTTGGTCCGTACGTCGACGTGCCAACTGCCCACGGCAGCCGGTGCCTTGAGGCGATCGATGCGTCGCTTGACGGCGTCGAGCCGGGCGGCGGAGTGGGTGACCACTCGGGCGTCGGCGCCGGTCTTCCGTACGGCCTCTGCCTTCTGGCGGTTCGTCACGGCGACGGTGAGCCTGCCGCTGTCGGCGTCGAACCAGGTGCCGGCGAAGTCGGCGCCCGCCGCCCGTTCGGCGGAGGGCTGGACGGCGAACGCCGCCTTCTCCTGGGCGAGTCGGGTGCGCGCCCCCTGCTCGGTGAGGCCGAGGTCGCGCTGCATGGCGGCGATCAGTCCGGGTGAGGCGTCGGGGTCGGGGGCCGCGGCGGCCGCGGTCGTGGGAGCGAGCGCGGCGCCGCCCCAGGTGGCGACGAGGAGGAAGGCGGAGAGGACGGTCCGTATGCCGGTTCTCCCGGCGCGGCTGGTTCCACTGGTTCGTCTCACGGTGGTGAACCCTTCTGCTGTTCCTGTGGCGTGGGGTGGGAACATCAGGTGCTCATGGCGGTGCCGAGAACTCTCCGCGTGGCGCTTTGAGAGCGCTCTCCGGAGGGAGAGAGTAGGGGCTCCGCCGATACCTGCACAGGGGTCCGTGCCGAAATCACGGGCGGCCGCGCGAGACCGGGAGGGTCTGGGCGACCTTGGCCTGTTCTGTACCTCGATGCGGAAAATCGGTTGCCGCGGGCCGTCGCCCGGCGCGAACCTTGCACGGTTTCAGCCATCCTCCGACACATCGGAATCCCGGGACGCCATGCAGATTCGCGATCTACCGTACGCCGACCCAGGGGTCCCCGATGTCCGCTCGGGCACCCGGTTCCTCCTCTGGCTCGGCCGCCATCAACTGGGCGGGCAGGTGAGGGCACTTCTGTGGGGTCTGCTCCTGCAGCTCTCCATCGTCGGCCTCTCCCTCGCCGTCGGCCTCGCCGTGCAGGCCGTCGTGGACCGCGACGGCGGACGGCTCGCGCTCGTGGGCGGGCTGCTCGCCCTGCTCGGCGCGGGCATCGCGGTCGGCGACATGATGCTGCACCGCACCGCCGTGACGAACTGGATCACCGCCGCCGCCCGCGTCCAGCAGCTCCTCTCGCGCAAGACCGCCGAACTCGGCTCGGTCCTCACCCGGCGGGTCGCGGCCGGTGAGGTCGTGGCCGTCTCCACCGGCGACGTCGAGAAGATCGGCTGGTTCGTCGAGGCGCTGTCCCGGTTCGCCGCCGCCGCGCTGACCGTGGTCCTGGTCTGCGTGGGCCTCGTGGTCTACCAGCCCGCCCTCGGCGTGGTCGTCGCGGTGGGCGTGCCGGTGCTCATGCTGGCCGTCCTGCCGCTCCTCCCCCGCGCCACGCGCAGGGCCGACATCCAGCGCGAGAAGGCGGGCCGGGCGACCGAGCTCGCCTCGGACACCGTGGCCGGACTGCGGGTGCTGCGCGGCATCGGCGGCGAGGAGCTGTTCCTCGGCCGCTACCGCGCCGCCTCCCAGGAGGTCCGGCGCGCGGCCGTCCGCAGCGCCCGGATGTGGGCCCTGATCGCGGCCGTCCAGGTCCTGCTCCCCGGTCTGCTCATGGTGGGCGTGCTCGCCTACGGAGCGCGCCTCGCGCTCGACGGGCGGATCGCGGTCGGTGAACTGGTCACGGTCTACGGAGCGGTGGCGCTGATGCTCCATCCGCTGCGGCACTTCGAGGAGATCGCCATGGCGTACTCCTTCTCCCGGCCCTCCGCCAAGCGAGCGGCCCGGGTCCTCGGGCTCGCGCGGACCAGCACGACCACGGCGCCCGCGGACGGGCACGGCGAGGCGACCGGCGACCTGTACGACCCGGTGACCGGGCTGCTCGCGCCCGCCGGCCTCTTCACGGCCGTCGTCTGCGGCGACCCGGACGCGGCCGGCCGGCTCGCGGACCGGCTCGGCGGCCACCCGACGGAGCCGGGCGAGGGCCACACCTCGGTCCTGCTCGGCGGGGTGCCCCTCGACGAACTGGACCTGGACACCGCCCGCACGGCCGTCCTGGTCCAGGACAAGGACCCGGTCCTGCTCTCGGGCACGCTCCACGAGCTGCTCGACGTGCCCGCCTCTGGCGCGGTCACGCCCGAGGACGCCCTGGCCGCGGCGCAGTGCGGGGACGTCCTCGACGCGCTCGCGCAGGCGTCCGTGGACACCGACGGCGACCCGATGAGGACGCGGATCACCGAGCGCGGCCGGTCCCTCTCCGGTGGCCAGCGCCAGCGCCTCGCGCTGGCCCGGTCCCTGGTGACGGACCCGGAGGTGCTGGTGCTCGACGAGCCGACCTCGGCGGTCGACTCGCACACCGAGGCGCGCGTCGCCGCCGGGGTGCGCGCGCTGCGCGAGGGCCGTACGACGGTGGTCCTGGCCTCCTCGCCGCTGCTGCTCGACCGGGCTGACCGGGTGGCCCTGGTCCACGACGACGAGGTGGTGGCCATCGGCACGCACCGCGAGCTGCTGCGGACCGAACCGCGCTACCGGGCCGTCGTCACCCGTGAGACGGACGACGAACAGGCCCTGGGGAAACAGGTGTTGGAGACGAGGCTCGAAGACGAGAAGCTCGAAGCCGAGCTGGAAGGAGAGACGGCATGATCGGCCTGGCGCCACCGGCGTACGACCCGGCGGCCCCCACGTCCGCGACAACCCTGCCCGTGGGGACGGCGGCGACCGTACGTGGCTACGTACGCGAGCTGCTGCGCCGCCACCGCACGGCGTTCGCCCTGCTCGTCGGCGTCAACATGGTCGCGGTGATCGCCTCGATGGTGGGCCCGTACCTCCTCGGCACGGTCGTCGAGCGGCTCTCGGAGGGCACGCGCGAGCTGCATCTGACGCGTACGGTCGCCCTGTTCGTGGCCGCTCTCCTCGTCCAGACCGTCTTCGTGCGCCTGGTACGGCTGCGCGGCGCGATGCTGGGCGAGGAGATGCTGGCCGACCTGCGCGAGGACTTCCTCGTCCGCTCTGTCGGGCTGCCGCCCGGCGTCCTGGAGCGGGCCGGGACCGGTGACCTGCTGTCCCGTATCACCACGGACATCGACCGGCTCGCCAACGCCATGCGGGAGGCCGTTCCCCAGCTGGCGATCGGTGTCGTCTGGGCCGGTCTGCTGGTCGGCGGTCTCCTCGTCACCGCGCCCCCGCTCGCCCTGGCCATCGTGATCGCGGCCCCGCTGCTCGTCGTCGGCTGCCGCTGGTACTTCCGGCGGGCGCCGTCGGCGTACCGCTCGGAGGCCGCCGGGTACGCGGCGGTCGCCTCGGTCCTCGCCGAGACGGTCGACGCGGGCCGCACGGTCGAGGCGCACCGCCTGGGCGGACGGCGCGTCGGCCTGTCGAACCGGCGGATCCGGGAGTGGACGGCGTGGGAGCGGTACACCCTCTTCCTGCGCTCGGTGCTGTTCCCGGTCGTCAACCTGACCCACACCCTCGTCCTGTCGGGCGTCCTGCTGCTCGGTGGGGTGTTCGTGCTCAAGGGCTGGATCGACGTAGGCCAGCTGACCACCGGCGCACTGCTCGCCCAGATGCTGGTCGAGCCGGTCGGGATCATCCTGCGCTGGTACGACGAGCTGCAGGTGGCCCAGGTGTCGCTGGCCCGACTCGTGGGCGTCCACGAGATCGAGCCGGACGCGGGCGACGGGGCCGTGCGCCCCGAGGGCCGGGACGTCCGCGCCGACGAGGTGCGCTTCGGCTACCGCGAGGGCGTCGACGTGCTGCACCGGGTGTCGATGGACCTCGCCCCGGGGACCCGGCTCGCGCTGGTCGGCCCGTCCGGCGCCGGCAAGTCGACGCTCGGCCGGCTGCTCGCGGGCATCTACGCCCCGCGCACCGGTTCGGTGACGCTCGGCGCGGCCGAGCTGGCGCGCATGCCGGCCGAGCGGATCCGCGAGCACGTGGCCCTGGTCAACCAGGAGCACCACGTCTTCGTCGGCTCGCTCCGCGACAACCTGCTGCTCGCGCGGACGGGCGCGGAGGACGCCGAGCTGTGGGCGGCGCTCGGCGCGGTCGACGCGGACGGCTGGGCGCGGGCCCTGGAGGAGGGCCTGGAGACCGAGGTCGGCTCGGGCGGGCTCGCGCTCACCCCGGCGCAGGCCCAGCAGATCGCCCTGGCCCGGCTCGTCCTCGCCGACCCGCACACGCTGGTCCTGGACGAGGCGACCTCGCTCCTCGACCCGAGGGCGGCGCGTCATCTGGAGCGCTCGCTGGCCCGGGTCCTGGACGGCCGTACGGTCGTCGCGATCGCCCACCGGCTGCACACGGCGCACGACGCGGACGTGATCGCGGTGGTCGAGGAGGGCCGGATCAGCGAGCTGGGCAGCCACGACGAGCTGGTCGCGGCGGACGGCGCGTACGCCGCGCTGTGGAGGTCGTGGCACGGGTGACATGCGCGTGGGCCCGCCCCCGGATCTCTCTCCAGGGGCGGGCCCACGCGTCGTACCGCGCTGTCAAAGGCTCGCTACAGATACCCGAGCGCCGAGGCCCCGCCCACACCGCCGAGCAGCATGAACGCCGGCATCAGGACCTTCAGCTCGACCCAGCTGCCCGCGCGGAACCGCATCCCCTTCGGCGGGCCGATCGGGTACCAGCGCTTGCGCCCCACCGGGATCGGCCACAGGATCGGGCAGCCGGAGACGGTCAGGGCGTCGCCGATGTCGTGCACGAGGGCGCCGAGGACGATCGGCAGGCCCAGCCAGAGGTACTCCTGCCCGGGGGCGGTGAAGAGCCAGTCGGCGCCGTTGCCCGGCTGGTCCAGGACGCCCGCGAGGATCCAGGCGCTGGTGGCACCGAGCAGCCAGACCAGGATGTCGCTGGACATCCGGGCGGCCCGCCACAGCAGCCCTTCCACGGCGAGCACGAGGTGGACGAAGAGGATCGCGAGGACGGCCCAGCGGCCGCCGGTGATGGCCAGGACCGAGGCTCCGGCGCCGATGAGGACCGCCCAGAGCCAGGTGTGAGTGAGCGTGCGGTGCCCGCCGGAGCGGCGGGGGTCGGCGCTGGAGCGGGTCGCCTTGTAGACGGCGTACGAGAGCTTGTCGACGATCTCGCACAGGCCCTTGGAGACCGGTCCGAAGGCGCGCGAGATCGTCGCGGACTTGTGGTCGAGGTCGGGGGCGAGGGCCGCGCCCGCGCAGATGAGCGCTCCGACGACGACAACCGGCCACGGCATGGGGTGGCCGGCGGCGGCAGCGGCCGCTCCGACGCCCAGCCAGGCCGCCGCTCCGGACAGCGAGTGCGCCGGTCCCATCATGGTTGTCCCCGCCCCATTCCTCCGGTGCCGGCGCTCAGTTGACGACCGGTCGACGGGTCAGCGTATCGTCCGTGATCTTCGGGCCGGTGGCCGGTTCCCTCATCCGGGCGGAATCCAGGCAAGATGGGGGCGTGACCCTTATCGATCAGCTGCCGCCGAACGCCGACCCCGACGCCCTCTTCGAGGCTTTCTCCTCCTGGGCGGAGGGCCGGGGCATCACGCTCTACCCGGCTCAGGAGGAGGCGCTGATCGAGGTGGTCTCCGGGGCGAACGTGATCTTGTCCACGCCCACAGGATCGGGAAAGTCGCTGGTCGCGGCGGGTGCACACTTCGCGGCCCTGGCCAATGACCAGGTCACTTTCTACACCGCGCCGATCAAGGCGCTGGTGTCGGAGAAGTTCTTCGACCTCTGCAAGCTCTTCGGCACCGAGAACGTGGGCATGCTGACCGGCGACGCGTCCGTGAACGCCGACGCGCCCATCATCTGCTGCACGGCCGAGGTGCTGGCCTCGATCGCGCTGCGCGACGGCAAGTACGCCGACATCGGCCAGGTCGTCATGGACGAGTTCCACTTCTACGCGGAGCCGGACCGTGGCTGGGCCTGGCAGATCCCGATCCTGGAACTCCCGCAGGCGCAGTTCGTGCTCATGTCGGCGACGCTCGGCGACGTGGCGATGTTCGAGAAGGACCTGACCCGGCGCACGGGCAAGCCGACCTCGGTGGTCCGCTCCGCGACGCGGCCGGTGCCACTCTCGTACGAGTACGAGCTCACGCCCATCACGGACACCCTGACCGAGCTCCTGGAGACCAAGCAGGCCCCGGTCTACATCGTCCACTTCACCCAGGCGCAGGCCGTCGAGCGGGCACAGTCGCTGATGAGCATCAACATGTGCTCGCGCGAGGAGAAGGACAAGATCGCCGAGCTGATCGGCAACTTCCGCTTCACCACCAAGTTCGGCCAGAACCTCTCGCGTTACGTCCGGCACGGCATCGGCGTGCACCACGCGGGCATGCTGCCGAAGTACCGGCGCCTGGTGGAGAAGCTGGCGCAGGCGGGGCTGCTGAAGGTGATCTGCGGGACGGACACGCTCGGCGTGGGCGTCAACGTGCCCATCCGTACGGTGCTGTTCACCGCCCTCACCAAGTACGACGGCACCCGGGTGCGGACGCTGCGCGCGCGGGAGTTCCACCAGATCGCGGGCCGGGCCGGCCGGGCGGGCTTCGACACGGCCGGTCTCGTGGTCGCGCAGGCGCCCGAGCACGTCATCGAGAACGAGAAGGCGCTCGCCAAGGCGGGCGACGACCCGAAGAAGCGCCGCAAGGTGGTGCGCAAGAAAGCCCCGGAGGGCTTCGTCGCCTGGAGCGACACCACCTTCGAGAGGCTGATCGGCGCCGACCCGGAGCCGCTGACCTCCCGCTTCAAGGTCACCAACATCATGCTGCTCTCGGTGATCGCCCGGCCGGGCAACGCCTTCGAGGCGATGCGCAAGCTCCTGGAGGACAACCACGAGCCGCGCAAGGCGCAGCTGCGGCACATCCGCCGGGCCATCGCGATCTACCGCTCGCTGCTCGACGGCGGTGTGGTGGAGCAGTTGGAGACCCCGGACGCGGAGGGCCGCACGATCCGGCTCACGGTCGACCTCCAGCAGGACTTCGCGCTGAACCAGCCGCTGTCGACGTTCGCGCTCGCCGCGTTCGACCTGCTCGACCCCGAATCCCCCTCGTACGCCCTGGACATGGTCTCGGTCGTCGAGTCGACGCTGGACGACCCGCGCCAGATCCTGGCCGCCATGCAGAACAAGGCGCGCGGCGAGGCCGTCGGCCGGATGAAGGCGGACGGGGTCGAGTACGAGGAGCGGATGGAGCGGCTCCAGGAGATCTCGTACCCGAAGCCGCTGGACGAGCTGCTCTGGCACGCGTACGACGTGTACCGGAAGTCGCACCCGTGGGTGGGCGACCACCCGGTGTCGCCGAAGTCCGTCATCCGTGACATGTACGAACGGGCGCTGTCCTTCACGGAGTTCACCTCCTGGTACGAGCTGGCCCGGACCGAGGGCATCGTGCTGCGCTATCTGGCGAGCGCGTACAAGGCGCTGGACCACACGATCCCGGACGACCTCAAGACCGAGGACCTCCAGGACCTGATCGAGTGGCTGGGCGAGATGGTGCGCCAGGTCGACTCCTCGCTGCTCGACGAGTGGGAGCAGCTGGCGAACCCGGAGGTCCAGACGGCCGAGGAGGCGCAGGAGAAGGCCGACCAGGTCAAGCCGGTCACGGCGAACGCGCGCGCCTTCCGGGTCCTGGTGCGCAACGCGATGTTCCGCCGGGTGGAGCTGGCGGCCCTGGACAACGTGGACGCGCTCGGCGATCTCGACGCCGAGTCCGGCTGGGACGCGGACGCGTGGGGCGAGGCGATGGACTCGTACTGGGACGAGTACGACGACCTGGGCACCGGCCCTGACGCGCGCGGCCCGAAGCTGCTGAACATCAAGGAGGACGCGTCGCACGGGCTGTGGCGCGTCCGGCAGACCTTCGCCGACCCGAACGGCGACCATGGCTGGGGCATCAGCGCGGAGGTGGATCTCGCGGCCTCCGACGAGGAGGGCCGTGCGGTCGTCCGCGTGACGTCCGTGGGCGAGCTGTAGAAGGAGCAGACAGGTGACCAATCCCGCCGAGAGACTCGTCGACCTGCTCGATCTGGAGCGGATCGAGGACAACATCTTCCGTGGCCAGAGCCCGCAGGAGTCGCTGCAGCGGGTCTTCGGCGGCCAGGTCGCCGGACAGGCCCTGGTGGCGGCCGGGCGCACCACGGAGGGCGACCGGCCGGTGCACTCGCTGCACTCGTACTTCCTGCGGCCGGGCCGTCCTGGCGTGCCGATCGTCTATCAGGTGGAGCGGGTGCGGGACGGGCGTTCCTTCACGACCCGCCGGGTCACGGCGGTCCAGCAGGGCCGGACGATCTTCAACCTGACCGCCTCCTTCCACCTGCCGGAGGAGGCGGGCTTCGAGCACCAGCTGCCGCCCCGGCACATGACAGACCCGGAGACGCTGCCGAGGCTCGCCGACGAGATCCGTGACCACCTGGGCGTGCTGCCGGAGTCGCTGGAGCGGATGGCCCGGCGCCAGCCCTTCGACATCCGCTACGTGGACCGGCTGCGCTGGACGAAGGACGAGGTCACCGGCGCGGATCCGCGCAGCGCGGTGTGGATGCGCGCGGTGGGCCCGCTCGGCGACGACCCGCTGGTCCACACCTGCGCGCTGACGTACGCCTCCGACATGACGCTCCTGGACGCGGTCCGGATCCCGGTCGAGCCGCTGTGGGGCCCGCGCGGCTTCGACATGGCGTCCCTGGACCACGCGATGTGGTTCCACCGCCCGTTCCGCGCGGACGAGTGGTTCCTCTACGACCAGGAGTCCCCGATCGCGACGGGCGGCCGGGGCCTGGCCCGCGGCCGCATCTACGACCGCGAGGGCCGGCTGCTTGTGTCGGTGGTCCAGGAGGGGCTGTTCCGGAAGCTGTAGCGGCTTCCGGAACAGCACATTCCGAGAGGGCGGTGAGCGGGGTCAGACGTTGGTCTGCCCCCGCCGCATCGGCAGCATCCGCTCCTGCGCGCCGTTGCCGTCGGTCCAGCGCAGGTGAACGGCGAACCGGCGGCTGCCGCGGTGCGCGTCGGACATCGGCAGCCAGGGCACTGGATAGCGTGCGCCCTTGTCCAGCCGGACGAGCGGGAACTCGTCCGCCGGGCTGTCAGCCAGCTCCACCACTCCCCCGTCCACGTCCTTGACCTGCACGTGCACCGCGCGGGCGGGCGCGGGGCCCTGGTTCCATATCACCAGGTGGTAACCGGCCTGCCGAACCGTGCCGTCGGCCAGTTTGATCTTGGCGAAGTCGGACGTCCGGTGGAAGTAGGCGGTCACCTCGGCGCCGAGCGTCTCGCGCTTGCGGGCGCGATGCTGCACGTACGCCGTGATGCCCGACAGGACGAGCGCGCAGAGCGCGATCACGGTGCCGATCCATGCGTTCACAGGTCAATTCCCTTACTCTACGGCCGCGTTCCACCGGTGCCACAGGGCGGAGGTGATCACTGTACTGAGCGTCAGGGCGAACTTGCGCTGCGCGGTCGAGAGCGTGGTGTAGCGCACCATCGGCAACAGCGCGCCGGCGAGGGCGAGATGGTACTCGGCCACCTTGATGGGCCAGTGCCCCTGACCGCAGCCGGCCGCGATCTCCCGGATGCGGCGGGTGACCGCGAGCACGAGCTGTTCCTGCGGGGTGAGTTGGCCCGGGTCGGCAACGTCCGGGAGGAGGCCTGCCCGGCCCCCCGGCTCCTCGTCCGGCTCCTGGTCCGGTCCGACGAGCACTCCGGCGATCCAGGACGCCACTCGCACGGCGGCCTGGTCGTCCCAGTCGAAGACCTGGCACAGCAGACTCGCCTCAAGACGGGCGAAGTCCTTGCACACATGGCCTTCGTGCGCGCTCTCGAAGTCGATGAGCACGGGCTTGGGCCGGTCGCTGCTGAGCGTGCAGAGCACGTTGTCGAGGTGCAGGTCGCCGTGGGCCATCGCCAAGGTGGTGTCGAAGTCGAGCAGTTCGACCTCGAAGGAGTTGATGATCTCGTCGAAGTCGCCCTTCCCCGTCTCGGAGAGTTCGGCGGCGAACCAGAGCGGGTTGACCGTCCCGACGCCGGGGAGCAGCTCCATCGCCGCCGTCAGGCCGGGCGCGGACCCGCTCCAACCGGTCGCGCTCTTCTCGAGACCGAGCTCCATGCCGAGCTTCTCCCGTACCCGCTGGTCCGTGAGCGCCTGGAGTTCGGTCTTCGCCCAACTGCCCGGCGACTGCTTCTTCGGGGTGGGCGCCGGTCGGAAGACGGGGTACTCGGCTCGAAGGTCGATGCGGTCGCGATGGCTGTGCGCCAGCCAGGGCTTCATGTTGGTCAGGAGGAGCCGGTTCACGGTCTCGACCGCCGCTTCGGTGGACGCGGTCCGGATCCATTCGGTCAGGGTGCGCGGAGCCTCTCCCTCCTCGAACGCGTAGGCCGTCTCGATGGCGCGCAGCGGTTCGCCGTTGTCGCCGAGGTACATCTCCATGGCGCTCGCGTCGCAGTCGCTGGGCCGGTTGTTGGGGTGGAGCCGCTTCGCGTACTTCTTGAAGTTGCCCTCCTCGCGCTCCACCTTGTCGCGCCGGTCGATCTTCAGTACGGAGCGCGGGCCGTAGCGTGTGGTGAGCAGGTACGTCGGCATCCGACGCCCCTTGAACAGCTTGCCGTGCACGGTCACGACCTCACCGGGCATGAGACCTTGCGCCACCGCGGCCCGCAGGACGGGGGTCGGGATGCGCACGGCTCCGGCGACACTGCTGACGAGGGAGGAGCCGCGGGAGTTCGCCCCTGTGTCGTTCGCCCACGGGTTGCTCGCGACACGGACCTTGCCCGCCGCCGACATGAGTGAACTGACCCCCTCCTTCCAGGCGTTGCGCTGTTCGCGCGACTCGGGGTCCTTCGCCTCCCGGCGCGTGGGGTCGAAGACGAGGTCGATGACCCAGTGCGCGCAGGCCTCGTCCCAGCCCGCGACGCAGGCGAGTGTGAAGCAGGCGCCGTCGCGGTCCCCTTCGGTCTGCCACGCGCGCAGCAGCAGCTCCGGCCACATCGACCGGGCCACCTGCTCGGCCCCGATCACCCGCTGGTCACGGCTGCTCTCCTGCGGGAGAGCGGGATTGGGCCCGGAGAGCATGAGGTACGTACCCACGGCAGAGAGGGTGTGGAAGCGGAGGACCTCGTAGCGGCCGAGGAAGACCGGCGGCACCTCGTACGCGACCCGCACGAAGATCTCTGCGCAGTCGAGGATGAGGTCGCGCGAGGGATCCATGAACTTCAGACTGCTGTCCAGATAGGCCCGCAGATACCCCAGCAGGTCACGCAGGACGTGGGGCCGGTTCGTGGGGAGGCCCTTGTCGACCTGCCACATCCAGTGGTTCGTGACGGCCGAGATCAGCCAGCGCAGCCGGGCCTCCTCCAGCTCGGTCGTCCTGGTGGCGAAGCCCCGCATACCGTGCGCGAGGTTCTGGAGGTCCTTCGGGTCGGACGGCAGGCCCTGCGGGAAGCAGGCGAGGACCTTCGTCACGTCCGCCTGGAGGTGCTCGCCCAGTTCACGGCCGAAGGCCCCGTGATCCCCGCTCACTTCCTTGAAGTACATGAGCAGCGCCTCCGTGCGCTCCTTGGCGGAGGCGCGTCCGGCGGCCCAGTCCACGGACAGGTCCTCCACCAGACCGCCGGCACTGGTGGCCTCGATTCGCAGGTAGGCGGACGGCACGCGCTCGCGCTCCTCCGCGTCGCCCACCTCGCCCGCCTCGTTCGGCTCGGGCTCTTCCGCCTCCTCGGGCATCTCCGTCAGGTCGAGGACGCTGCTCGGCTGGAACCCCGGAGTCCTGGGTGGCAGGCCGCCGGTGCCCGCCTCGCCCAGGATCTCGGAGAGGTCCCAGATCGGTGAGTCGAGCAGCGGGGGCAGCTCCCGGAGGAGGGGTTCACCGACGGCGTGCAGCCGGGTGACGCAGGTCTCGCGGTCCGGGGCGGTCTTCGGGTCGTGGCCCGGGGCGTCGGGATCCCCCAGCAGCGCCAGCTGCCCCACCTGGAAGGTGAGTGCCGCGTGTTTTCCCCTGCCCTCGCGTTCCAGCTCCAGGCCCAGCCTCGTCAGCCCCGCGCCGAGTTTCTGCCGGACGTCGTCGACCGGGCGCTTCTTGTGGTGGAGGGAGTACGCGACGGCCAGGAGCCGCGCGCCCAGCATCGCGTCGGTGGTGCACACCTCCCAGCCCGGATAGGTCGCTCCGGGTGGGAAGGGGAACATCGACCGTGCCCATGCGATGTGCGGAGAAACGTCCAACTCGCCCTGCCTCCATGCCTGGTGGTGTCCGGGACTCGGGAAGCGGCAGGCTAGGGGAGGCTTGTCGTGAAGTAGTCGGATTTTCGCCACCCGACCACGCGGTGCCCACCTGCGGCTCCGCCGCCGGAGGCCCCCGGTGGTCGTGGTCGGCGCCGAACACGGGTTTGGCGCAAACTGGCGCGAGAGCCGTCGCACGGCGGCGGCGATCGACCGGGATTGCCAGCCGTTCCCCGGCCGTGCTGTGATCGGACTTTCCTGCCCACGAGGAGCCCTTCATGAGCCTGTACGACATCCCCCTGCGCACCCTGTCCGGTGACCCGACCTCCCTCGCCGACTATCGCGACCAGGCCGTCCTGGTCGTCAACGTGGCCTCGAAGTGTGGTCTGACGCCGCAGTACGGGGGCCTTGAGCGGCTGCAGAAGCTGTACGGGGAGCGCGGCTTCACGGTGCTCGGTGTGCCGTGCAACCAGTTCCTGGGCCAGGAGCCGGGCTCCGCGGAGGAGATCCAGACCTTCTGCTCCACGTCGTACGGCGTGACGTTCCCCCTCCTGGAGAAGACGGACGTGAACGGCGCGGACCGCCACCCGCTCTACGCGGAGCTGACCGAGGTCGCGGACGCGGAGGGCGAGGCCGGGGACGTGCAGTGGAACTTCGAGAAGTTCCTGGTCGGCCGCGACGGGCAGGTCACGCGCTTCCGTCCGCGCACCGAGCCGGAGGCCCCTGAGGTCGTCGCCGCCATCGAGGCGCTGCTGTCCGCTTGATGGGGAAACCAGCCAGTTCCTTGGCTCTCGAACCGGCCGGCCCGCTGTGGGCCGGTACCGTCTCCCGCCTCCGCGCCGCGGGCTGTGTGTTCGCGGAGGACGAGGCGGAGCTGCTCTTCGCCACAGCCCAGGACGCCGGCGAACTCAACGCGATGATCGAGCGGCGGGCCGGCGGGCTGCCCATCGAGCACGTCGTGGGCTGGGCGGCCTTCGCCGGGCTGCGCGTCGCCGTCGACGCGGGGGTGTTCGTACCCCGGCGGCGCACGGAGTTCCTCGTCGAACAGGCCGTCGGCCTGGCCGGGCCCGGGGCGCTCTGCGTCGACCTGTGCTGCGGGTCCGGCGCGGCCGGGGCGGTGCTGCTCTCGGCCGTGCCGGGCGCCGAGGTGTACGCCTCGGACATCGAGCCCGCCGCCGTGCGCTGCGCCCGGCGCAACATCGAGCCGCGCGGCGGCCGGGTCTTCGAGGGCGACCTGTTCGCCCCGCTGCCGGCCGGGCTGCGCGGCCGGGTCGAGGTCCTGGTCGCCAACGTGCCGTACGTACCGACCGAGGACATCGGCCTGCTGCCGCCCGAGGCGCGCGAGCACGAGCCGCTGGTCGCGCTCGACGGCGGCTCGGACGGGCTCGACGTGCTGCGCAGGGTGGCGGCCGAGGCCGCCGGCTGGCTGGCGCCCGGCGGGCGCCTGCTGGTCGAGACGTCCGAGCAGCAGGCGGCCCGCGCGGTCGAGGCGGTCGCCGGGCACGGCTTGGCGCCCCGGGTGACCACCTCGGAGGAGCTGTACGCGACGGTGGTCGTCGCGACCCGTCCGTAGGCGCTACGTGGCGCGGAGGTGGAGGCGGCAGCGGGCCGGGCCCGCGGCGCGGAGGGTGACGGCGGAGTCGACCGGTACGTCGGTGTCGATCGCCTCCAGGTCGTAGCTCCGCAGGATCATCGCCAGCGCGATGACCGACTCCAGCATCGAGAAGTGCTGGCCGATGCAGGCGCGCGGGCCGCCGCCGAACGGGAACCAGGCGTAGCGGGGGCGGGCCGCCTCGGCCTCGGGCGTGAAGCGGTCGGGGTCGAAGCGCTCCGGCTCCTCCCAGTACGCGGGGTGCCGGTGGGTGACCCACGGGGCGACGATCACGTCGGCGCCGGCCGGGATGGTGTGCCCGTCGATCTCGGTGGCGGCGACCGCGCGGCGGCCGATGACCGGTCCGGCCGGGAAGAGCCGCATGGCCTCCTTGAGGACCTGGGTGAGGAAGGGCAGGGCGTCGAGGTCGGCGGCGCCCGGGGTGCGGCCGGCCAGGACGCGGTCGACCTCCTCGTGGGCGCGCTTGAGCTGGTCGGGATGGCGGGCCAGCAGGTGGAGGGCGAAACCGAGCGAGGTGGCGGTGGTCTCGTGGCCCGCGAGCAGGAACACGAGGACCTGCTCGCGTAGTTCCTGGGCGTCGAAGCTGCCGTCCTCGGCACTCTCGGCCTCGGCGAGGAGGGTCAGCAGGTCCTGCGCCTCCTCGTCCCCGGCGGCCGCCCCGCCGGCCTCGCGCCGCTCGGCGATGATCCGGTCGCAGACGGCGTACAGCTCCGCGTGCGCGGCGGCGGCGCGCCGGTTGCCGGGGGTGGGCCAGTCACGGGGGACGTTGAGGGGCGAGAAGCCGCGGCGCAGGACGTAGTCGCCCATGACCGGGAAGGCCCGCTCGACGATGGCGACGGCGGCCTCGACGTCCGTACCGAAGAGGATGCGGGCGACGGCGCGGAGCGCGAGCCGGGCCATCTCGTCGAGGACGTCGACGGTGGAGTCGGGCGCGGTGCGCCACTCCTCGGTGAGGGTCGCGGCCTCGACGGCGATCGCCTCGGCGTAGCTGTCGACGCGGCGGCGGGTGAAGAGCGGCTGGACGAGCCGGCGCTGGCGCAGGTAGTCCTCGTCCTGGCTGGTCAGCAGGCCGTTGCCGAAGGACTCGCGCAGCTCCTGGTAGAAGGCGTTGTCCTTGCGGAAGTTGGCGGACTGGGTGGCGAGGACCTGCTGGGCGCCCTCGGCGGAGAAGATGCCGTAGATGACCGCGCGCACCCCCGGCGGTCCGGCCGTGATCCGGACGACGTCTCCGTGGGCGCGCTGGGCGTTCAGGAAGGTGCCGAGCGAGTCGTTCTTGAGGTCGAGCATCGAGCCGAGCAGCGGAAGCCCCGCCGGTCCCGGGATGGCTGTACTGGTCGTAGCCATGGGTACGTTCCCCCTTGATCGTCACCGGCGGCGATTGTCCCGCAGCGCGGGCCGACTGTCAGTGGGGTCCGGGAGACTCGTCCCATGGAACCGATCGAGATGACCCTGCAGATCACCGTCGACTGCGCGGAGCCCCAGCGGCTCGTCCGCTTCTGGGCGGAGGCCCTGCGTTACGTACCGCAGCCGCCGCCCGAGGGGTACGCGAGCTGGCGCGCGTACTGGGAGGCGCTCGGGGTGCCCGAGGAGGAGCTGACCGAGGGCGCCGGTGACCTGCCCGAGTCGATCGTGGACCCGAAGGGGGTCGGGCCGAGGGTCTGGTTCCAGAAGGTTCCGGAGCCGAAGGCGGTCAAGAACCGGGTGCATCTGGATCTGAAGGTCGGCGGCGGACGTGACGTACCGCTGGCGCTGCGGCGCGAGCGCGTGGACGGGGAGGTCGCCCGCCTGACGGCCCTGGGCGCGACGATCCTGTACGCGATGGACGAGCCGCACGGCATGGACTACTACGCGGTGGTGCTCCAGGACCCGGAGGGCAACGAGTTCTGCGTCGCGTGACCCGTCGTCCCGGCCCCGCGTGCGACGACGGGCCGTCGGAGAGCCGACGGCCCGTCATCGGGTACGGCGGCCGGTCAGGAGTAGACGCTCGTCCAGTCACCGCTCTGCGAGGTGGGCACCCACGCGTTGGTCTCGCCGTAGTACGTGGCGAAGGAGCAGCCGGCGGACTTGTAGAACGTGACGGTGACCTCGCCCTTCCACCACCAGCCGCCGACCCAGGTGTCCCGGCCCGGGGTGGAGAAGCAGCCCGACGCCACGCCGCCGTTCTGGTTGAACCCCTGGATGCGGATGGAGTACACGGAGCCGCTGGTGTCGTGGAAGTGGATCTGCTGGCCGTTCGACGCGGCGGACGCCTGACCGGCGGTCCCGAGCACTCCGGCGAAGGCCAGGGCGGCGGCCCCGACGGTGGTGGCGGCCTTCTTGAGCATGTTCATGATTCCCCCCAGGGATGTACGGCGGTTGCTGCTACGGCCAAGATCATAACGGCCGCACCCACCCGGAGGGAACGCACGTTCGAGGGCCGCCCTCGCTCAGCGGATCGGCATCCCGGAGAGGGTGCGGGCGATCACCAGGCGCTGGATCTCGCTGGTGCCCTCGAAGATGGTGTAGATCGCCGCGTCGCGGTGCATGCGCTCCACCGGGTACTCGCGGGTGTAGCCGTTGCCGCCGAGGATCTGGATGGCCTGGCCGGTGACCTTCTTGGCGACCTCGCTCGCGTACAGCTTGGACATCGAGCCCTCGGCCGAGGTGAACGGCTTGCCGGTGGTCGCCATCCAGGAGGCGCGCCAGACCAGGAGCCGGGCGGCGTCGATCTGGGTGCGCATGTCGGCGAGCTGGAAGGCGACGCCCTGGTTGTCGATGATCGGGCGGCCGAACTGCTCGCGGGTCTTGGCGTAGTCGAGGGCGACCTCGTACGCGGCGCGGGCCGTGCCGACGGCCATCGCGCCGACGGCGGGACGGGAGGCCTCGAAGGTGGCCATGGCCGCGTTCTTCACGCGCTCGCCCCCGCCCGCCTTCGCCTTCTCGCGGGCCCGGGCGAGGCGCTCGTCCAGCTTCTCCTTGCCGCCCAGGAGGCAGTGCCCGGGGACGCGGACGTCCTCCAGGACGACCTCGGCGGTGTGCGAGGCGCGGATGCCGTGCTTCTGGAACTTCTGGCCCTGGGAGAGGCCGGGGGTGCTGGGCGGCACGATGAAGGAGGCGTGGCCCTTGGAGCCGAGCTCGGGGTCCACGGCCGCGACGACGACGTGGACGTTGGCGATGCCGCCGTTGGTCGCCCAGGTCTTGGTGCCGTTGAGGACCCACTCGTCCTTGGCCTCGTCGTAGACGGCCCGGGTGCGCATCGCGGCCACGTCGGAGCCGGCGTCGGGCTCGGAGGAGCAGAAGGCGGCGACCTTGACGTCGTCGACGTCGCCGTACATCTGCGGGATCCAGGTGCCGATCTGCTCCTCGGTGCCGTTGGCGAGGACGCCGACGGCGGCGAGGCCGGTGCCGACGATGGAGAGCGCGATCCCCGCGTCGCCCCAGAAGAGCTCCTCCATCGCCATCGGGATGCCGAGGCCGGTCGGGTCGAAGAACTGCTGGGCATAGAAATCGAGAGAGTAGATGCCGATCTTGGCGGCTTCCTGGATGATCGGCCAGGGAGTCTCCTCACGCTCGTCCCACTCGGCGGCGGCGGGGCGCATCACGTCCTCGGCGAATCCGTGCAGCCAATCACGGACCTGCTTCTGGTCGTCGTTGAGTTCGAGCGTGAACTCGGCCATGTTCCCTCCCAGCAGTGCATTACTTGCGGTAACAGCAGTCTGTTACTCGCGGGTAGGCGCTGTCAACCTGCGCCGGAGCGCTCCGGGCGGCGCGACACCGGGTGCCGCTCGGGTGTTACGTTGCGACAGCCTCAGGGAATTCGCACGGGCGGGGAGACGCGCTATGGAGACCACACACCGGACCACCGAACAGCAGAAGCCGGCCGATCAGCGGCGCCGTGAACTGCTGGAGGCGGCGGACCGGGTGGTGCTCCGGGACGGCCCCAAGGCCTCGATGAACGCGATCGCGGCGGAGGCGGGCATCACCAAGCCCATCCTCTACCGGCACTTCGGCGACAAGGGCGGGCTCTACCGGGCGCTCGCGACCCGGCACACCGACGCGCTGCTCGCCGCGCTGCGGGCGGCGCTGGACGCGCCGGCCGACCGGCGCAGGCGGGTCGAGTCCACGCTCGACACCTACCTCGCCTCGATCGAGGCGCTGCCGCAGGTCTACCGCTTCCTGATGCACCCGGCCGAGGAGACGCACCAGGCCGAGCAGGGCTTCGACGTGGGCCGCCACTCGGCGCCGGTGCTGCGGCGGATGGGCGAGGAGCTCGGCCAGGTCATCGCCGAGCGCATCGACCTCGGCCCGGTCGGCGACGCCCAGGCCCGGATCTGGGGTCATGGCATCGTCGGCATGATGCACGCGGCCGGCGACTGGTGGCTCGGCGAACGCCCCTGCTCCCGCGCGGAGTTGGTCCAGGCCCTGGCGGACCTCCTGTGGGGCCGCCTCGCCGAGGCCGGCGACAAGGAAGGGGCGCCGGGGTTCTAGGCGCCGCGAGCCCGGCACGATCGACGAGACACCCCCTAGGCCCTGTCCAGGACCTCCGCCCTGTGCCCCCACGGCTCCTTACGGATCGCCCGGCGCAGCCGGGAGCCGCGCCACCCCGTGACGCGGTCCGCGTACACCCCGCCCTCCAGGTGGTCCGTCTCGTGCTGGAGGCAGCGGGCGAAGAAGCCCGTGCCCTCGACGCGCGCCGGGGTGCCGTCCAGGAGCACGCCCTCGACGACCGCGCGGTCGAAGCGCGGCGTCGGCGCCTCCAGGCCCGGCAGGGACAGGCAGCCCTCCGCGCCCCGGATCACGTCGCCGTCCGCCTCCACGAGGCGCGGGTTGACCAGGTGCCCGAGGTGGCGCACCTCCTCGTCGTCCGGGCAGTCGTACACGAAGACCCGCAGGCCCACGCCCACCTGGTTGGCCGCGAGGCCGACGCCGTTCGCCTCGTACATCGTGGCGAACATGTCCTCGACAAGCCGCTCCAGCTCAGGACCGAAGTCGACGACGGGTTCACAGGGGGTGTGCAGCACCGGTTCGCCGAGCAGGGTCATCG
Source organism: Streptomyces sp. NPDC058579 (assembly GCF_042718575.1). Classification (NCBI taxonomy): domain Bacteria; kingdom Bacillati; phylum Actinomycetota; class Actinomycetes; order Kitasatosporales; family Streptomycetaceae; genus Streptomyces; species Streptomyces sp. NPDC058579. The sequence continues at coordinate 30,017 of NZ_JBHXPI010000020.1, read as the reverse complement.
CTCGGACGTGGCCGGAACTGCCGGGGATCGGCCGGTTTCGCATGGGCGTAAGGGTACGGTCCGCTGTGACCTCGTCGTTTCGGCGCGGGGTCCTGCGGTGCCGCAGTTCGGGTCGCTGGCCGGATCTCGATAGGCTGAGCCCGGACCGACGCAAGGAGGAACAAGGAAGATGTCAGGACACCCCGGTAATCCAGAGCCGTTGTCGCCGCGCGCCAAGCTGGCCGTGACGGCGGGCAAGGCCGCGGCGGCGGTGTCGCGGGCAGCCGGACGCGGCAGCGGATCCGTGATCGGCGGCCGGGTGGCGCTCAAGCTCGACCCCGATCTGCTGGCGCGGCTCGCGCAGCATCTGGACGTCGTCCTGGTCTCGGCGACCAACGGCAAGACGACCACGACCCGGCTGATCGCCGAGGCGCTGCGGGCCAGCGGGCCCGTCGTCTCCAACGCGCTCGGCGCGAACATGCCCGCAGGCATCACCTCGGCCCTGGCCGGCGGCTCGGACGCCAAGTACGGCGTGATCGAGGTCGACGAGAAGTACCTCGCCGGAGTCGCCCGGGACACCACGCCCAAGGCGATCGCGCTGCTCAACCTCTCCCGCGACCAGCTGGACCGCGCCGCCGAGACCCGGATGCTCGCCGAGAAGTGGCGCGAGGGTCTGAGCGGTACGAAGGCCGTGGTCATCGCCAACGCCGACGACCCGCTGATCGTCTGGGCCGCCTCCTCCTCCCCCAACGTCGTATGGGTCGCCGCGGGCCAGGAGTGGAAGGACGACGCCTGGTCGTGCCCCTCCTGCGGCGGCGTGATGCAGCGTCCGGGCGACGACTGGTTCTGCGGCGAGTGCGGTTTCCGCCGCCCGGCGCCGAGCTGGGCGCTCAACGGCGACCACGTGCTCGACCCGCACGGTTCGGCCTGGCCGATCCACCTCCAGCTGCCCGGCCGCGCCAACAAGGCCAACGCCGCCACCTCGGCCGCCGTCGCCGCCGTCTTCGGCGTCCCGCCGCAGGTCGCCCTGGAGCGCATGTACCAGGTGCAGGCCGTGGCCGGCCGCTACGACGTGGTGAGCTTCCAGAACCGGGAGCTGCGGCTGCTGCTCGCCAAGAACCCGGCCGGCTGGCTCGAAACGTTTTCCCTCATCGACCAGCCGCCGACGCCGGTGATCCTCTCCGTCAACGCGCGCGGCGCCGACGGCACGGACACCTCCTGGCTGTGGGACGTCGACTACGGGCGGCTCGCCGGCCACCCGATCATGGTCCTCGGCGACCGCAAGCTCGACCTGGCGGTCCGCCTGGAGGTCGCCGGCGTGGACTTCCGCGTCTGCGAGTCCCTCGACGAGGCGGTCCAGCTGGCCCCGCCCGGTCAGATCGAGCTGATCGCCAACTACACCGCCTTCCAGGACGTCCGCCGCCGCGTCGGCAACTGACCCGTAGAGGACTTGCAGCATGAGTGACAGCAGCCTGCGCCTGGTCTGGGTCTACCCGGACCTGCTCAGCACCTACGGCGACCAGGGCAACGCCCTCGTCGTCGAGCGCCGCGCCCGCCAGCGCCGTCTGGACGTCCAGCGCGTCGACGTCCGCAGCGACCAGCCGGTACCGACCTCCGGCGACATCTACCTGATCGGCGGCGGCGAGGACCGGCCGCAGCGGCTCGCGGCCGAGCGGCTGCGCCGCGACGGCGGCCTGGAGCGCGCCGCGTCCAACGGCGCGATCATCTTCTCGGTCTGCGCCGGCTACCAGATCCTCGGCCACGAGTTCATCAACGACCTCGGCGAGCGCGAGGCCGGCCTCGGGCTGATCGACGTGATCTCCACCCGGGGCGAGGGCGAGCGGTGCGTCGGCGACGTCCTCGCGGACATCGACCCGCGCCTCGGCCTGCCGCAGCTCACCGGGTTCGAGAACCACCAGGGCATCACCCATCTCGGCCCGACGGCCCGCCCGTTCGCCCGGACCATCCTGGGCCGGGGCAACGGCACCGGCGACGGCACCGAGGGCGCGTACAACGACACCGTCTTCGGTACGTACATGCACGGCCCGGTCATGGCCCGCAACCCGCAGATCGCGGACCTGCTCCTGAAGCTGGCCCTCGATGTGAACGCGCTGCCGCCGACCGACGACCGGTGGTACGAGGCGCTGCGCGCCGAGCGGATCGCGGCGGCGACGCAGCCCGCCTGACCGTCCGGCGGACTGCACGTCTGAGCACCCCCACGCCCATGGGATTCGTAAGCAAATACGGTGTCCAATCTGCGGACATCGGGTTCGGCCCCGCCTCCCAGCACCGATAGGGTGGCGGGGATCCAACCGGACGACGTGGTCCGGGAGTCGGCCCACGTTGCAAAGGTATTCGGGCTATGCGCATTGGTGTGCTCACCTCCGGGGGCGACTGCCCCGGTCTGAACGCCGTCATCCGTTCCGTCGTGCACCGTGCCGTCGTCGACCACGGGGACGAGGTCATCGGCTTCCACGACGGCTGGAAGGGCCTCCTGGAGTGCGACTACCGCAAGCTCGACCTTGACGCGGTCGCCGGCATCCTCGCCCGCGGCGGCACCATCCTCGGCTCCTCCCGGGTCCAGCCCGCGCACCTGGTGGACGGCGTCGAGCGCGCCCGCGGCCACGTCGCCGACCTGGGTCTGGACGCGATCATCCCGATCGGCGGCGAGGGCACGCTGAAGGCGGCCAACCTGCTCTCGCAGGCCGGGCTGCCGATCGTCGGCGTCCCGAAGACCATCGACAACGACATCTCCTCGACGGACGTCACCTTCGGCTTCGACACCGCCGTCGGCGTGGCGACCGAGGCCCTGGACCGGCTGAAGACCACCGCCGAGTCCCACCAGCGCGTGCTCATCGTCGAGGTCATGGGCCGGCACACCGGCTGGATCGCCCTGCACTCCGGCATGGCCGCCGGCGCGCACGCGATCGTCGTGCCCGAGCGCCCCTTCGACATCGACGAGCTGACCGCCCGGGTCGGCGCGCGCTTCGAGGCCGGCAAGCGGTTCGCGATCGTGGTCGTCGCCGAGGGCGCCAAGCCGCGCGAGGGCTCGATGAACTTCGAGGTCGGCGCCAAGGACCAGTACGGGCACGAGCGCTTCACGGGCATCGCCAACCAGCTCTCCGTGGAGCTGGAGCGCCGGCTCGGCAAGGAGGCCCGGCCGGTCATCCTCGGTCACGTCCAGCGCGGCGGCACGCCGACCGCGTACGACCGGGTGCTCGCCACCCGCTTCGGCTGGCACGCGGTGGAGGCGGCGCACCGCGGCGAGTTCGGCATGCTGACCTCGCTGCGCGGCACGGAGATCGAGATGGTCCCGCTGGCCCAGGCGGTGGAGACCCTGAAGACCGTTCCGGCCGAGCGCTACGCCGAGGCCGAAACCGTCCTCTGACCGCCCGTACGCCTTCGTACCGACACCACGAGCCGCCCCCGGTCGCAGCCGCGAACGGGGGCGGTTCTAGTCTGGTGCGGACAACAAGCGCGAATCGGGCTCCAGGAGTACACAGATGGATCACAGCGGGCACGGCATGACGATGGATCTGCCGCCGTTCACGCTGGGACGGGGGCTCGAGTTCTCGCCCGACCCGTTCTTCCTCATCGCCTGCGTCCTCGGGCTCGCGCTGTACGGCTGGGGTGTCGCGCGGCTGCGTAGGCGCGGTGACGGCTGGCCGGTGAGCCGGACGGTCTTCTTCACCCTGGGCGTCCTGAGCATCGCGCTGATGATGTGCACCAAGCTCAACGACTACGGCATGGTCATGTTCAGCGTGCACATGGTGCAGCACATGGTCATCTCGATGCTCTCGCCGATCCTGCTGCTGCTCGGCGCGCCGGTGACGCTCGCGCTGCGCGCGCTGCCGGTCGCGCCCCGGGGCGACAAGGGCCCGCGCGAGCTGCTCCTGATGCTGCTGCACAGCCGCTACATGCGGATCATCACGCACCCCGCGTTCACGATCCCGCTCTTCATCGCGAGCCTGTACGGCTTCTACTTCACCCCGATCTTCGACACCCTGATGGGTTCGAAGATCGGCCACATCACGATGATGGTGCACTTCCTCGCCGTCGGCCTGGTCTTCTTCTGGCCGATCATGGGCGTCGACCCGGGGCCGCACCGCCCGGGCTATGTGATGCGGATGCTGGAGCTCTTCGCGGGCATGCCGTTCCACGCCTTCTTCGGCATCGCCCTGATGATGGGGAGCGAGCCGATGATCAAGGCGTACGCGAACCCGCCGGCCTCGCTCGGGATCGACGCGCTCGCCGACCAGAACGCGGCGGGCGGCATCGCGTGGGCGTTCAGCGAGATCCCGTCGGTCCTGGTGCTGATCGCGCTGGTCTACCAGTGGTACCACTCCGAGCAGCGGCAGGCCGTCCGCAAGGACCGGGCCGCCGACCGGGACGGGGACAAGGAGCTGGAGGCGTACAACGCCTATCTGGCCTCGCTCCAGAGCCGCGCACGGTAGCCGGAGAGCAGACGGACAGGAGATCGTCGCACGGGAGTAGCATTCGCCCGCCCCAGGGGTCACGATGAGCGTGAAGGACCTGTCGGGAGGAGGCGGGCAGATGTCCGGTCCCACGAAGGCGATGAGCGTGATCACCGTCGCGGCCCTGGTGCTGACGACGGCGTACACGGTGGCACTCGGCAGCAGCGGCTGGCTCTGGTTCGGTGTGGTGGTGCTCCTTGTGGTCACCATCGGCATGGCGGCCGCCGACAGCTCCGTACCGGCGGGCGCACGCCCCCGGGGCCCCGGCAGGCCCGGCCCGCAGCCCTAAGGACGTGGGGCGAGGACGACCCAGGTGGGGCCGGGGGCGAAGTTCAGGGGGGCGCCGTCCGGGGTGGTGAAGGCCGTGCCGTTCGTCGCGGTGGGGCGGCTCCAGCGGGCCTCGTGGGCGCGGCCGTCGCGCAGGACGAGGGCGCTGCCGCTGCCGACCGTCTCGGTGTACGGGGAGACGCTGCCGAGCACGTCGTGGAAGCGGGACGACCGTATGGTCACGTACTGCACCACGACCGTCGACGCCGTGACCGGGCCTTCGTCGGTGGTACGGGCGGGCGTGCCGTCCATCGCGACCCGCCAGGCCTTGTCCGCGGGGGACCAGGTGAAGGTGTAGCGCGAGGCGGGGAAGCGCACGGTCCGTTCGTTGACCGTTTCACCGCCCGCGGGGGCCGGGCCGAAGCGGAAGCCGATGTCCTTGGCGTTCTCCGCGTCGGTGGCGGCGGCCAGGGCGCGGCCGGGCAGGACGTACAGGTTGTGGGGCGCGGCCCTGCCCCGGTCGCGGAGGTAGGCGCCCGGGGCGTCCTCGGGCGGCAGGGCGTCCAGCGGGGCGGCCTTGAGCAGGGGTTTCAGGGCGGTCTGGGAGCCGGAGTAGGCGAGCGCGGGGTGGCCGAACTGGCGGAGCAGCTCGATGTCGGACTCGCGGGCGCTGCGTACGGGGCCGATCCGTTCGGGCAGGTCGGCGGAGTAGACGGCGAGCAGCCGGGTCTGGCCGCCCTCGACCTGCTCGACGTAGACCAGCTCGGCCGCGCCGAGGCCGGTGTGCGGGCGGGCCGGGGGCACGTTGTCGATCTTGACGGCGAGGACCGGCGCGGCGCGGGCCGGGAGTCCCGTGAAGGGCGAGAGGCCCTGCGGGGCGGGGCTCGTCGGCGTGGGGGTCGGGGCCGTCGGCGTGGGCGTCGGGGTCGGCTCGGGGGTGCCGGAGTCGGCGCAACCGTACAACCCGGCGGTCATCACCGCGCACAGCAGCACGGTGACGGCTGCGCCGGGCCGTAGGTGTCGCGGTGCGCGACGGCTTTCGGCGGCCATCAGGACCCACTCTCCGTCTCCAGTGTGGACCAGGGTCGCGCGAGTGGTTACAAATAACCATCGCTCGAACGAGACGGGGGCCGTCGGTGTTCTATCACGTCCTGAAATACGTCCTGCTCGGACCGTGGCTGAGGCTGGTGTTCCGGCCGCGCATCGAGGGCCTGGAGCACATTCCGGCGGACGGCGCGGCGATCGTCGCCGGCAACCATCTGTCGTTCTCCGACCACTTTCTGATGCCGGTCGTCCTCAAGCGGCGGATCACGTTTCTCGCCAAACAGGAGTACTTCACGGGCCCGGGCCTCAAGGGCCGGCTGACCGCCGCGTTCTTCCGCAGCGCCGGGCAGATCCCGGTCGACCGCTCCGGCAAGGAGGCCGGGCAGGCGGCGATCCGCGAGGGGCTCGGGGTGCTGGCCAAGGGCGAGCTGCTCGGCATCTATCCCGAGGGCACGCGCTCGCACGACGGCCGGCTCTACAAGGGCAAGGTCGGCGTGGCCGTCATGGCGATCACGGCCGGGGTGCCGGTGATCCCCTGCGCGATGGTGGGGACCTTCGAGATCCAGCCTCCCGGCAAGGTGGTGCCCCGGGTCAAGCGGGTCACCGTCCGCTTCGGCGCGCCGCTGGACTTCTCCCGTTTCGCCGGCATGGAGGGCGAGAAGGCCGCGGTCCGCGCGGTGACGGACGAGATCATGTACGAGATCCTCGCGCTGTCCGGGCAGGAGTACGTCGACGACTACGCGGCCAAGGTGAAGGCCGCCGAGGAGGAGGCGAAGGCCCGGACCGGCGGGTCGCGCGGAAGGTTCCCGCGCCGGGGACGCTGACGGCGGATCCGCGCACGGCGAAAGGTGCTGGGCCGGTGATCACTGTCCCCGTACCGTCTCGTCCATGGGACAAGGACACGCTTTCGTGCTCGGAGCGACAGGACAGGTGGGACGGGCGGCCGTGCGGGCGCTCGTCTCGGACGGCTGGGAGGTGACGGCGGCCTCGCGGCGCGGCGGCCGGGGCGAGGAGTGGCCCCAGGAGGTCCGGTCGGTGGCCGTCGACCGTGACGAGGAGGGCGCGCTCGCCGCCGCGCTCGGTGACGGCTGTGACGTGCTGGTCGACATCGTCGCCTACCACGCGGGCCACGCACGGCAGTTGACGGCGCTCGCCGACCGGATCGGCTCGGCGGTGGTGGTCTCCAGCGGCGCGGTGTACGAGGACGACCGGGGCCGTAACTTCGACACGCAGGACGAGCCGGACGGCTTCCCCGCCTACCCGGTGCCGATCCCGGAGTCGTGGCACACGGTCGCGGCGGGCGAGGGGTCGTACGGGACGCGGAAGGTGGCCCTGGAGCAGGAGTTGCTCGCGGCGGGCGCGGCGCTCCCGACGACGGTGCTGCGGGCGGGCGCGATCCACGGGCCGTACAGCCCGGGCCCGCGCGAGCTGTGGTTCGTCAAGCGGGCGCTCGACGGGCGGCCGGTGCGGATCCTCTCGTACGAGGGCTCGTCCCGGTTCCACCCGGTGCACGTGGACAACCTCGGTGAGCTGGTGCGGCTTTCGGCGGCGACGCCGGGCACCCGGGTCTTCAACGGCGGTGATCCTCAGGCCCTGACGGTCGCGGAGATCGGCGCGGCGATCGACGCCGTCATGGGCGTGGAGAGCGAGACGGTGCTCATGGAAGGGGCGCCGGAGGACACTGTGGGGCTCAGTCCCTGGACGGCGCCCCACCCGGTCGTCTTCGACATGGGCGCGGCGGAGCGGGAGCTGGGGTACCGGCCGGTGGTGTCGTACGCCGAGTCGCTGCCGGCGACGGTCGCGTATCTGTCCCGGCGGGTGGCGGAGCAGGAGTGGCGGGAGGCGTTCCCCGGTCTGGTGAAGTACGGGGTGGACTTCTTCGACTACGCGGCGGAGGACGTCTGGCTCGCCGCGCGGCGCTGAGCTCGGCACGCGGATGAGTGAGGGGCGGCCCGCCGGGCGGGCCGCCCCTCCCCCGTCATCCTGTGACTACGGCTGGGGCGTGGCGTGCGGGGCGCACGTCACGTCACGGCTGTCGAGCTTGCCGGTGAGGAGGTAGGCCTCCACCCGGGTGTTCAGGCACGGGTTGGCGACGTTGGTGATGCCGTGCGAGCCGGCGTCCCGCTCGGTGATGAGACGCGAGCCCTTGAAGCGCTTGTGCAGCTCGACCGCGCCCTCGTACGGCGTGGCCGCGTCGCGCTCGGACTGGGTGATGAGCACGGGCGGCAGGCCCTTGCCGGTGCGGACCTCGGTCGGCTGTTGGCGCGGGGTCGACCAGGTCGCGCAGGGCAGGTTCATCCAGGCGTTGGACCAGGTCATGAACGGGTACCGCTCGTGGAGCCGGCTGTTGTCCCGGTCCCACTTGCGCCAGCTGGTCGGCCAGGGGGCATCGGCGCACTCGACGGCGGTGTAGACGGCGTTGCCGTTCTCCGAGGCCGCGTTGCCGGCCGTGTCGGTCGGGTCGGAGGCGGCCGCGTCGATCAGCGGCTGCGGGTCACCGGCGGCGTACGCGCTGAAGGCCTCGGCGACCGGGGCCCACATCGAGTCGTAGTAGGGCGCGTTCTGGAAGAAGCCGATGAGCTCGGCCGGGCCGACCTTGCCGCCGAGGGGGTTCTTCTTGGCGGCGGCGCGAAGGATGTCCCACTGGCCGCGGACCTCGGCGTAGGTGTCGCCGAGGTGGTACGTGGCGTCGTGCTGGGCGACCCAGGTCATCCAGTCCTTGAGCCGGCCCTCGAAGGCGATGTCCTGGTCGAGGTTGGCCTCGTACCAGATCTTCTCCTTCGACGGGTTGACCACGCTGTCGAGCACCATGCGGCGGACGTGCGTCGGGAAGAGCGTGCCGTAGACGGCGCCGAGGTAGGTGCCGTAGGAGACGCCGACGAAGTTGAGCTTCTTCTCGCCGAGCGCGGCCCGGACGACGTCCAGGTCGCGGGCGGTGTTGCGGGTGTTGATGTACGGCAGGATGTCGCCGCTCTTCTCCGCGCAGCCCGCGGCGTACTCGGCGGCGAGCTTGCGCTGGGCGCGCTTGTCGGCCTCGCTGTCGGGGACCGGGTCGAGCTTGGGGCCCTTCACGAACTCGGCCGGGTCGACACAGGAGATGGGGGCCGAGTGGCCGACGCCGCGCGGGTCGAAGCCCACGAAGTCGTACGCCTTGGCGGCGCCCGCCCAGATGGCGTTGTTGGTGGTGACCCGGCGCGGGAAGCGCAGGCCGGAACCGCCCGGGCCGCCCGGGTTGTAGAGCAGGGCGCCCTGGCGCTCGGCGGGGGTGCCGGTGGAGCCGATGCGGTCGACGGCGATCTTGATCTGCTTGCCGTTCGGCCGGGCGTAGTCGACCGGGACGGTGACCCAGCCGCACTGGATGGGCTTCTCCAGGCCCCAGTCGGCCGGGCAGTCCTGCCAGTCGATGCCCCGGCCGGCGGCACGCTGGGCGGCGACGGCCGTGCCGTACGCCTCCGCGTCGGGCCGGTGGCGCTGGTCGGCGCTCGCGGCCGGAGCTGCCAGCGCGCCCGCCATGAGCGTGCCCGCTATCAGAGCGCCTGCCGAGCCGAGCGCTGCCGTGCGTCTCACGTGATTCTCCCCCTGTGGGTGTGTCGGTCTGTCCGGGGGATCCTTTCGTCCGGCCGGTGTACGGGAAAGGGCGTACACGCGTTTCTTTGCCGAACCAATAACCGGATACCGCTGTACCGCTGAGCGGTGAACTCAAGCGGGCGCGAGGATCCCGAGCGCCTCGTCGAGGACACGGCGCAGCCGCAGCGCGTCGGGGGCGACGACGGTGACCAGCGCCCCGGGCCCGGCGAGCGGGGCGAGCACGGCGTTCTCGGCGAGCAACCGGGACTCGACCGGCTTCTCGTCGAACCCCGGGTCCACGACGAGGAGTTGACCGACCGAGCGGTGTCCGGCGAGGACCGCTCCGCCGTCCCAGCCGGCCGGGGCGCCGGGGCCGTACGCGACCTCCTGGTCGAGCAGCGGGCGTCCGGCGCGGTGGACGGTGAGGCGCGAGAGGAGCGTGCCCGGCTCCTCGCCGTGGCGGCCGAGGATCTGCTCCTCCCGGAGCACGAGCCGCGCGGTGGGGGCGAGTTCGACGGTGGTGCGCATCACGAGGTCGGAGCCGTGGGCGCAGACGAGCTGTTCGGGCAGCCACCGCAGCACCGCGTCCGCGCCGACCGTGAGCCGCACGTCGTACGTGGCCGGTTCGGCCGAGCGGCCGGGCAGGGCCACGGTCGCGGCGGACGAGTCGACCAGGAGCCGCGCCCCGTCCCGTACCTCCGACTCGATCGCGAGGCGGTCGCCGCCGAGCGGGGCGCTCATCGCGCCGACGACGGTGACCCGCGTGTACGGGCCGGTGGTCCGGGTCCTGCGGAGCGCGAGGGGGCCGTCGCCGATGAGGACCGGCAGGGTGCCGTCGGCCTCGGCGACGATCCGGGCGGTGGCGCTCAGGCTCATGCGGACCAGGCGCCGAGCTGCTCGCGGACCCAGTCGGCGATGGGGGTGACGCCCTGGGCGCCGGTCAGCGAGGTGAAGGCGACGGGGAGGTCGCCGCGCTGCTCCTTGGCGTCACGGGCCATCCGCTCCAGGTCGGAGCCGACGTACGCGGCGAGGTCGGTCTTGTTGACGACGAGCAGGTCGGCGGTGGTCACGCCGGGACCGCCCTTGCGAGGGATGTCGTCGCCGCCGGCCACGTCGATGACGAAGATCTGGGCGTCGACCAGGCCCTTGGAGAAGGTGGCCGTCAGGTTGTCGCCGCCGGACTCGACCAGGATGAGGTCGAGCGGACCAACCGCGTCCTCCAGCTCCTCGACGGCTTCGAGGTTGGCGGAGATGTCGTCGCGGATCGCGGTGTGCGGGCAGGCGCCGGTCTCCACGGCCTGGATGCGCTCAGGCGGCAGGACGGCGTTACGGAGGAGGAAGTCGGCGTCCTCACGGGTGTAGATGTCGTTGGTGACGACCGCGATCGACAGCTGGTCGCGCAGGACGCGGCAGAGCGCGGCGACGGTCGCGGTCTTCCCGGAGCCGACGGGTCCGCCGAGCCCGATGCGCAGGGCGCGCCGGGTTCCGTCGGGGCGGTGGGCGTCGGCGGAGACGGCGCCGAGGTGGTCGTGGGAGTGGTCGAGGTGCATGGGTGCCTCCGGCGGTTCGTGGGTGGTGGCGTCGGTGTCGCCCGACGGTGTCGGGGCTCTGCTTCGGGGTCAGGACGCGAAGAGGCGGACGGGCCAGGCCGCGTGCTGTTCGGCGGTGATGTCGAGGAGGGGTGAGGAGGCGGCAGGGAGGGCGTCGATGCCCTGGTGGGCCGCCGCCGTGGCGCGCTCGGCGACCCGGTCCATCTCCGGGGCGAGGCGGGCGAGGACGGCGGTGGCCTTGAAGGGGTCCAGGCTCAGCAGCCGTACAGCCGCGGTGGCCGGGCCGCTGACCGACTCGTACACGACACAGTGCGCGGCGTCCTGCGGGCCGAGGCCCGCCGCGCGGGCCGCGACGCCGAGGACGATCGGCTGGTGCGCGCCGCGCGGGAACGCGGCCGCCAGCGCGTCGAGTTCGGGGCACGGCCAGGTGGCGCGGGCGGCGCGCATCATCTGCCGGCCGAGCCTGCGGGCCACCGCCCGCAGGGCGGGCGAGGGCGTACGGGCGTCGGCGGCGGCGTCGAGCGCGTCGGGGTCGTGGCCGTGGGCGGCCGCCGCCGCGAGGCCCGCGGCGGTGAGCCCTGCCGTGTGGAGCCGGCCCCGGCAGAACGCGGCGAGGCTCACCGCGTCCGTGATCCGGCCGGCCTTGACTGCTGCCTCGGCCCCACCGGAGTGGGCGTGCCCGCCGGCGGGGAAACGCCCGTCGGCGAGCACGAGGAGCGCGGCGCGGCTGCCGAACCCTCCGGCGACCGATGTGGTCGGCGCTGTCATCAGAAGAGGAAGTAGCGCTGGGCGAGGGGCAGTTCCTCGGCGGGGGCCGGGTCGACCGCTTCGCCGTCGATGGTGACGGTGAAGGTGTCGGCGTCGACCTCGACCCGGGGCAGGGCGTCGTTCTCCCGCATGTCCGCCTTGGTGACCCGCCGGGTGTTCTTGATGGCGACGAACTTCCGGTCCAGGCCAAGCCGTTCGGGGAGATCGTCCTCGATGGCCGTCTGGGTGACGAAGTTCAGGGAGTTGCCCGCCGGCGCCTTGCCGAGCGCCCCGAACATCGGCCGGGGCAGGATCGGCTGCGGAGTGGGGATGGAGGCGTTGGCGTCGCCCATCTGCGCGTAGGCGATCTGACCGCCCTTCAGCACGACCAGCGGCTTCACGCCGAAGAAGGCGGGCTCCCACAGCACCAGGTCGGCGAGCTTGCCGGTCTCGACCGAACCGATCTCGTGGTCGAGGCCCTGGGCCACCGCCGGGTTGATCGTGTATTTGGCGACATAGCGACGCGCCCGGTGGTTGTCGGCGCGGCCGTCCCCCGGCAGCGCGCCCCGGCGCTTCTTCATCACGTGCGCGGTCTGCCAGGTCCGCATGATGACCTCGCCGATCCGCCCCATGGCCTGCGAGTCGGAGGAGATGATCGAGATGGCGCCGAGGTCGTGCAGCACGTCCTCGGCCGCGATGGTCGACGGCCGGATGCGGGACTCGGCGAAGGCGAGGTCCTCCGGGACGGCCGGGTTGAGGTGGTGACAGACCATCAGCATGTCGAGGTGTTCGTCGATCGTGTTGACGGTGTGCGGCCGGGTCGGGTTGGTGGAGCTGGGCAGCACGTACGGCTCGGAGACCACGGTGATGATGTCCGGAGCGTGCCCGCCGCCCGCGCCCTCGGTGTGGTACGCGTGGATGGTGCGCCCCGCGATGGCCGCGAGGGTGTCGCCGACGAAGCCCGCCTCGTTCAGGGTGTCGGTGTGGATGGCGAGTTGGGCGCCGGTCTCGTCGCAGACGGTCAGGCACGCGTCGATGACGGCCGGGGTCGCGCCCCAGTCCTCGTGGATCTTGAACCCGAGGGCTCCGCCCCGCAGTTGGGAGTACATGGCCTCGCGGGACATCGTGTTGCCCTTGCCGAGCAGGCCGATGTTGACCGGGGAGTTCTCCAGCGCCGCGAACATCCCTGCGAGGTGCCAGGGCCCCGGGGTGACGGTGGTCGCCTTGGTGCCCTCGGCGGGTCCCGTGCCGCCGCCGACGAGCGTGGTGATGCCGGAGGCGAGGGCCTCGTCGATGATGGTCGGCGCGATGAAGTGGATATGGGTGTCGACCCCGCCGGCCGTGACGATCCGGCCGTTGCCCACGATCACCTCGGTCTCCGGGCCGATGACCAGGTCCGGGTGGATCCCGTCCATGGTGTCGGGGTTGCCGGCCTTGCCGATGCCGGTGATCCGGCCGTCACGGATGCCGATGTCGGCCTTGATCACGCCCCAGTGGTCGATGATCACGGCGCCGGTGATCACGGTGTCGGGCGCGCCCTCGGCCCGGGTCGTGCGGGCCTGGCCCATCGACTCGCGGATGACCTTGCCGCCGCCGAAGACGGCTTCGTCGCCGGCACGCCCTGGACCGCCGGAGCGGTCCTCCTCGATCTCGACGAGGAGGTCGGTGTCGGCGAGCCGGATGCGGTCGCCGGTGGTGGGGCCGAACAGGTCGGCGTAGACGGCGCGGTGCAGCTCAGGCACGGTCGCCTCCGTTCGCGTGGTTCGCGTCGGCCGCAGCGCTCGCGTCGGCCGAAACGTTCGGGGCACTGGCGGCGTTCGCGGGGCTCGCGTCGAGGGGGCCCGCCGTCTCGCCGCGCAATCCGGGGACGATCCGGCGGCCCGCGAGCGGGACGAGTTCGATCTCGACCGGGATGCCGGGCTCGAAGCGCACGGCCGTACCGGCGGCGATGTGCAGGCGCAGGCCGCGCGCGGCGGCGCGGTCGAAGTCGAGACCGGGGTTGGCCTCGGCGAAGTGGTAGTGGGAGCCGACCTGGACGGGCCGGTCGGCGGCGTTGAGGACGGTGAGTCGGGTGACCGGCCGGCCCTCGTTGAGGACGACGGGACCTTCACCGAAAAGGATTTCTCCGGGAATCATCGGCGGCGTTCCCCCGTCACACGATCGGGTCATGGACGGTGACGAGCTTGGTGCCGTCCGGGAAGGTGGCCTCGACCTGGACGTCGTGGATCATCTCCGGGATCCCGGTCATCACGTCGTCCCGGGTGAGCACCTTGCGGCCGGAGGCCATGAGCTCGGCGACGGTCCGGCCGTCGCGGGCGCCCTCCAGGATGTGGGTGGTGATCAGGGCGACGGCCTCGGGGTGGTTGAGCTTCACGCCGCGGGCCCTGCGCTTCTCGGCCACGTCGGCGGCCACATGGATGAGCAGGCGTTCCTGCTCGTGCGGCGACAGTTGCACGCTTCCACCTCACAGTCGTCCACCGGGCATGTGCCCGGACAGCAGCGGACCTTACCGATCGTCAACACTCTGTTGAACTGCGGAAATGGTCCGCCCGGCCAGACATTGCACGTTAGGGCGGAAGTTTTTCCTACGCGTTAACTCGCGCTTTGCGACCGCATGGACATGAGCCCGCGCAGCCCGTCCTGGAGCACCTCGACATCGACGTCGCCGAAGAGCGCCTGCTGGGCGATGTACCCCTGAGCGGTGGCGATGAGGGTGCGGGCGACCCGGTCGGCGGGGACGTCCGCCGTCATCAGACCGGTCTCGCGGTAGACCTCGACGAGTTCGGCCCAGACCTCGCGCATGCCGTTGAAACCGTCGGAGAGGGTCCGGAAAAGCCGCTCGTCGCGCAGGGTCTCGGACCACACCTGGAGGATGAGCCGCGCGAAGGCCTGGCGGTCCGCGCCGGGGATCCGCTCCTCCAGGAAGAGCCTGAGGACCGCGCCGAGGAGGATGTCGGGCGTGGGCGGCGGCGTGGTCTTCGCGGCCTCCGCGAACGCGCCTCGGATGCCGGCGAACGCCTCGGCCGCGATGGCCGCGATCAGCTCCTCCTTGCCGCTGAAGTAGCGGTAGACGGCGCCGGCCGAGAGGCCCACCTCGGTCAGGACGTCCTGCATGGACGTGGCGTGGAAGCCGTTGCGGGCGAAGCAGCGCGCGGCGCCGTCGAGGATCTGACGGCGGCGGGCGTCGAGGTGTTCCTGCGAGACACGGGCCATGCCCAAAACCTAAAACGAACATTCATTCTTGACAAGCGACCCCGCCGGGGAGACAGTGAGGACAACGTAAAACGAATGATCCTTCTCTTTGAAATCTCGCTCGCCCTTCTCTCTGATCCCTCTCGTCGAATCGAGCCCCTCATGTCCGCCACCGCCACCCGCAAGACCCTCGCGGTGCTGGTACTGATCCCGGTCGTCGTGGCCCTCGCCCTCTGGGCCTTCGCCTGGCCCGCCGCCCGGATCGCCCCGCGCGACCTGCCCATAGGCGTCGCGGGTCCGGCCACCGCCACCGCCCCGCTGGAGCAGCGCCTCGCCGAGCGCGACGGCGCCTTCGAGGTCCACCGTTACGACTCCGAGGCCGCCGCCCGCGAGGCGATCGAGGACCGGGTCGTATACGGCGCGGTGGTCGTGACACCGCAGGGTCCCGAACTCCTGACCGCCTCCGCAGCGAGCCCGGTCGTCGCCGGGCTGCTGCGCGAGGCCGTCACCGCCCAGGTCCCGCCCGGCACCCAGCTCACGGTGACCGATGTCGTTCCGGCGCCCGCCGGCGACCCGCGCGGCAGCGCCTTCGGGGCGGGCCTCTTCCCGCTGATCCTGGCGGGCGCGGCCTCCGGCATCGTGGTGACCGTCCTCGGCCTGCGCGGCGCGCGGGCGGCCGGCACCCTGCTCGGCGCCGCCGCGCTCGCGGGGATCGTCGGCGCGGCGCTCGCCCACAGCTGGCTCGGCGTGTTCGCGGGCGACTGGTGGGCCGAGGCCGGGGTCCTCGGCCTCACCGTGCTCGCGATCGGCTCGGCGATCGCGGGGCTCGCCGCCCTCATCGGCAAGCCGGGCATCGGCATCGGGGCGCTCCTGATGATCCTGTTGGGCAACCCGTTCTCCGGCGTGGCGAGCGCGCCGGAGCTCCTGCCGGCTCCGGTGGGCGCGCTCGGCCAGTGGCTGCCCCCGGGCGCGGGCGGCTCCGCGCTGCGCTCGGTCGCGTTCTTCGACGGCGCTGGCGCGGGCCCGGCGCTGCTCGTCCTCGGCGCGTGGACGGCCGCGGGGCTGACCGCGCTGTTCGTGGGTGGAGCCCGGAACCGGGCGGCGGCGCCCGCGACGGCGGCCACCCCGGCGCCCGAACCGGCACCGGTGGGCTGACGCCCTACTCGTACGGCCGCGTGCCCCCGCTGTAGCGGACGGGGGTACGCGGCTTTTTCATGCGCGGGGGGGGGCCAGCGGCGCTCAGGCTCCCGCCCCGCTCACGCGCCCGGAGTGCGGTGGCGGGCCGCGATGCCGAAGCGGCCCTGTTCACCCGGAGCGGACGGGAGCGGGCGGATCTCGGAGACCGCGCTGCTCGCCAGATCCTCGGCGGCCTCGTGCTCCGCCTCGAGTTCGGCCAGGTCAGCGGCCGACACCAGCGCCACGAGCGGCTTTCCGTGCCGGGTCACGACGACCCGTTCGTTGCCGTACACCACGCGGTTGATCAGGTCGGCGAGCTCTGCACGTGCTTGCGTCACCGGAATCTCGTAGGCCATGCTCCTCATCTTACGGGTTGTACGTCCTGTACATTTTCTACAAGGAGGCGCCGCCATGCACGCTCGCTATGTCCTGCCCGAGTTCACCGAGCGCACGAGCTACGGGAGCCGGACCCTCGACCCGTACTCCAAGCTGCTCGAGGAACGGATCGTCTTCCTCGGCACGCCCATCGACGAGATCTCGGCCAACGACGTCATCGCGCAGCTCCTGCACCTGGAGTACGCCGATCCGGACCGGGACATCGCGCTGTACATCAACTCCCCCGGCGGCTCGATGAGCGCCATGTCCGCGATCTACGACACGATGCAGGTCGTCACCTGCGACGTGGAGACCACCTGCCTCGGGCAGGCCGTCTCGACCGCCGCCGTACTGCTCGCGGCCGGCGCGCCCGGCAAGCGGCTCGCGCTGCCCGGCGCCCGGGTGGTGCTCCAGCAGCCCTCGATGGACGAGCCGTTGCAGGGGCAGCCGAGCGATCTCGACATCCAGGCACGGGAGTTGCTCCGGCTGCGCGCGATGATGGCCGGGATGCTGGTCACCCACACCGGCCAGAGCCTCGAGCGGATCGACGCCGACATCGACCGGACGACCGTCCTCGACGCGCCGGGCGCGACCGCGTACGGCGTGGTGGACCACGTCGTTCAGAACCGCGGGGCGTCGGGCGGCGCCGGGGGAAGGTGAGCGCGCGATGGTTCCCGAGCTGCCGCCGCTGCCCGCCCTGACGCGCGCCGAGGGCGAGTTCATCGACGCCTATCTCGAAGTCGTCGACCTCCTGGGCCGCATCAATCCATCCAGGGCCTCGCATACGTATGGGGCGTTGCGCGCGGCTCAGGCCCTGGTGGGGCGGGCCAACGCCCTCCGGGACGCGCTGACGGCGATGCATACGCGCGGCGAGAGCGAGGTGCACGCGGAGACATTGGCGCGTGCGCTGAGGGTGTTGGACGGGGAGCGTAGATCCGGTCGCGTCACCGTCCCGGAGACACCGGCGAGTTGACATTCCCCCGTGTCGTGTCGAGGTCCACTCGGAGCAGCGCGGCCACGGAATCGCTCCCCCGTTCGGCGTAGTAGATGAATCGACATATGCGCGGGGTGAGTTGCGCAACAGGTGTACGCATCTGGCGGAATCGGGCGTTCCACCCCTGGTCCGGGACTCGTCGGCCAAACCTCCGACGATCACGAAACATGCCTGTCCACCCGAATGGATCAGTCGTGAGGAGCCTCACATAACGCCGTTTCGACTCGGTTTTCGCCCTGGTTCTGGGTCAAGATCCCTCACGACGACAAGCCCCCGCCACCGCGGCGGGGCGGTCCGGGCGGACGCCGAGTCCTGCCGCTGTCCCGGATGTCTGGTCGACAGGAGTGGATCGGCAGGAGTGGAGGACCCGAGCAGTACGGGACGGCCGGCCAGTGGGGCCGTTCCTCGGGGTGAAGCCGCAGCCGCGGCCGGGCAACTTCGCCAGCCCGAACCCGACAGGTCATCCTTCACAGGCGGCTGACGAAGGGTTGCGCATGACTGCGCAGATTCATGTCCCGTCCCTGCTGTCCCGGGCCGGAGCCGTCTCGGCTCTCACCCTCGCCGCTCTCGGCGGCACGATGCTGGCACCAGGTGCCGCACCGGAGGCCCAGGCCGCGACGTCGTACGCCGGCAAGGCGCTGAACATCGCGTCCTCGAAGAAGGGATCGCCTTACAAGTACGGAGCGTCAGGACCGACCCGGTTCGACTGCTCGGGGCTCACGCTCTACTCGTACAAGAAGGCGGGCAAGTCGCTGCCCCGTACCGCGCAGCAGCAGTACAACAAGACCCGGCACATCTCCGCGTCCAGCAGGCAGAAGGGGGACCTGGTCTTCTTCCATTCGAGTGGAAGGGTCTACCACGTGGGGATCTACGCGGGTAGCGGAAAGATCTGGCACTCGCCCAAGAAGGGGTCCTGGGTGAAGCTCGACAAGATCTGGACGTCCAAGGTCTATTACGGCCGGGTGCGCTGACGGCCGGTCGGCTCTGACGTGTGACGAGGGGTGCGGTGGCGCCGCCGCATCCCTCACCCCGGGGTCATTGCCCCGGGGAGACCAGCAGCGTCACCCCGAGGGCGGCGAGCATGCCGCCCGTCACGCCCTGCACGGTGCGGGCCGTCCGGGGCCGCCGCAGCCGGTGGCCGAGCCGGTCCACGCCGAGGGCCACCAGCGGGAACCAGAGCAGGGCCAGCAGCACCACGATCGACGCGAGCAGCAGGGTGCGCGGCAGCACCGCCGCGCCGGCCGGCACGAACTGCGGCAGCAGACTCAGGAAGAGCACGGGCGCCTTGGGGTTGAGGACGTTCGTCAGGAAGCCCTGCCGGAAGGCCCGCCCGACCGCCCGCTCCCCCGCCGTGTCGACCTCCGGGCCCGACGACGACGCCGCGGCCCGCAGCGCACCGCGCAGCGCCTGCACGCCGAGGTAGAGGACGTACGCGCCGCCGGCGATCTGCAGCGCGCGATAGAGCACGGGTACGGCGATCAGGACGGCGGCGAGCCCGGCCACAGCGAGGGCGGTGTGCACCAGGAGCCCGCCCGCCACGCCCACCGCGCAGGCGACCCCGGCCCGGCGCGAGGCGAGAGCACTGCGCACGACGACGGTGAAGTCCGCGCCCGGCATGGCCACCATGCCCGCCGCGACCCCGATGAAGGCGATCAGCTGTCCGTCCATGCCCCCAGCGTGCCCGCCGAGAGCCTTTAGTGTGTAGACAGGATCTGATGGGTCTGCCAAAAGGAATGCTTAATGCAGGATCTCGTGCGGCTCGCGGCGCTCGTGGCCGTCGCCGAGGACGGTTCGATCACCCGGGCCGCCGCCCGGCTCGGCTACACCCCGCCCGCGCTCTCCCAGCAGCTCGCCAAGCTGGAGCGGGAGGCGGGGGCCGCGCTGCTCGTGCGGCACCACCGGGGCGCGCGGCTGACCCCGGCGGGCGAACTGCTCGTCACCCGGGCGCGCCGGGTCCTGGACGAGATGGACCGGGCCCGCCATGAGCTGGCCCGCCTGAGCGGCCTGTCGGGCGGGCGGCTCCGGGTCGGCACCTTCACCACCGTGGGCATCCATCGGCTGCCACCGGTCCTCAGCGCGTTCCGCCGGGCCCACCCGGACGTGGAGCTGACGGTCGCGGAGTACGAACCGCCGGGTGGGATCCACGCCGTGGCGGCGGGCGAGGTGGATCTCGCGCTGACCCACACGTACGAGCCGGCCGAACCGGCCGCGCTGCCGCCGGGGGTCGAGCTGGAGCCACTGCTGGTCGAGGAGCTGGTACTTGTCACGGCACCGGGCCATGTCCTGGCGGGGGGTTCGGGCCGGCTGCCGATCGCGGAGCTCGCGGGCCAGCCGCTGATCAGCAGCGCGCCGGACCACCCGCCGCGGCGGGGCGTGGAGGGCGCGCTGGCCCGGGCGGGCGCGACGCCGTCGGTGGTGTGCCGTACGCCCGGCTACGCCCTGGTGTGCGCGCTGGTCAGCGCGGGGCTCGGGGTGGCGGTGGTGCCGGAGATGGTCGCGTCGACGGCTGCTTCGCCGCTGGGGGTACGGGCCCTGGAGCCGACCTCGTTCCGCCGGACGATCTCGGTCGCCCACCGGGGCGAGGAGTCGGGCCCGGCGGCGGCCTCCCTGCGGGCGCTGCTGCGCGGCGGCTTCGCCCGAGCCTAGTTCGGCGAGGCCGAGGCGGTGGGCGAGGCGGTAGGCGAGACCGTCCAGGGGAGGTTGATCCAGACCGTCTTGCCGCCCTCGTCGGTCGGGGTGACCGAGAGGCGGCCGCCCGCCTCGGCCGTGAGGATGCGGATGATGACCATCCCGCGTCCGTTGTCCTGCTGCACCGCCGCCGGGAGCCGCTTCGGCCAGCGGGGGTGGCTGTCGGTGACGCCGATGTGGAGCTGCTCCTCGCGCTCCAGACGGACGTCGACGGTGAAGGTGGGCGACTGGCCGAAGGTGTGCTGGACGGCGTTGGTGGCCAGCTCCGAGACGATCAGCCGGACCGTGTCGGCGGTGTCGCTGCCGCCCGCGAGCCCCCAGCCACCGAGGACGTCGGCGACATATCTCCGGGCGGCGGACACCGAGGCGGGATCGCTCGGCAGAGTGACGGTTGCTTCCTGGTGGTCTGCCATGGCGACGCTGTCCCTTTCCCACCGGGCCCGGCCCGGTTTGCACTGCGCGTCAGACTGCCACCGATCGCGCCGCCCCGCGCGGCGATCCACCAAGATATGTGCATATTTGTCGCTCGAAGCGGTGAACTCTGCGACGAGAAACCGTATTTGGGGGCCCGGTCAGGGGGCTGTCGGTGCGGTCGGGGCGGTCGGTGCGGTCCGCACGATCGTGGCGACGGCCTCCTCGATCTGCGCGTCCGTCAGGTCCGCACGGGCCGTGAGCCGCAGCCGCGAGATGCCGTCCGGGACGGACGGCGGCCGGAAGCAGCCGACCGCGAGCCCCTGCTCACGGCAGTCGGCGGCCCACCGCAGCGCCGCCTCCGGCGAGGGCGCGCGGACGGAGACCACGGCCGCGTCCGGGCGTACGGCGGTCAGGCCGGCCGCGGTGAGCATCCGGTGCAGCGTGGTGGCGACGGTCCTGGCGCGCGCGGCGAGGCCGGGGTCGTCCTGGATCAGCCGCAGGCTCGTCAGGGCGGCGCCGACCGCGGCCGGGGCGAGTCCGGTGTCGAAGATGAACGTCCGGGCCGCGTTGACCAGGTGCTCGACGACCCGGGCCGGGCCGAGGACCGCTCCGCCCTGGCTGCCCAGCGACTTGGAGAGGGTGAGCGTGGCGACCACGTCGGGGTCGCCCGCGAGCCCGGCGGCGTGCAGGGCGCCCCGGCCGCCGTCGCCGAGCACGCCCAGGCCGTGGGCGTCGTCCACGACGAGCCCGGCGCCGTGGGCCCGGCAGGCCTCGGCCAGCTCGGGCAGCGGGGCCCGGTCGCCGTCCACCGAGAAGACGGAGTCGGAGACCACGAGCGCCCGGCGGTCCGGGTGCGCCTGGAGGGTCTTGCCTACCGCCTCGGGCTCGGCGTGCGGGACCACGGCCGTCTCGGCGCGCGAGAGTCGGCAGCCGTCCACGATCGAGGCGTGGTTGCTCGCGTCGGAGACGATCAGCGCGTCGCGGCCGCTCAGCGCGGTGAGGGCGGCGAGGTTGGCGGTGTAGCCGGAGGAGAAGACGAGGGCCGCCTCGAAGCCGCAGAACGCGGCGAGTTCGCGTTCGAGAGCGGTGTGCAACCGGGTCGTACCGGTGACCAGACGCGAGCCGGTGGACCCCGCGCCCCAGCGGCGGGCCGCTGCGGCGGCGGCCTCGGTCACCTCCGGGCGGCGGGTCAGTCCGAGGTAGTCGTTGCTCGCCAGATCGAGCGGCTCCGACTCGGCGGACCGGGGCCGCAGCGTGCGGACGAGCCCCGCCTCCGCGCGGCGCCGCGCCTCCGTGTCGGTCCAGTCGAACGGAGTCCGGCGGGTGTCCTCGTCCCGGTGCATGGGGCAGATCCTTTTGTAGGCAGCGCACAGACCCTAACCGTCCGGGCCCGGGGACAGGGTGTGGTCATCCACACACGTCAAACCGGCGCGTTTGTTCAGATCCTCCTTGGCCACGAGGTGTGCCGTAGGCGAGGATCAGCCCTTATGGACCTGCTGAACACGCTGGTGGACAAGGGGCTGCGGCGCGAGCTGCCGAGCCGTGAAGAAGCGCTCGCCGTGCTGGCGACCTCCGACGACGAACTGCTCGATGTGGTGGCCGCGGCCGGCAAGGTGCGCCGCCAGTGGTTCGGGCGGCGCGTGAAGCTGAACTACCTCGTCAATCTGAAGTCCGGGCTCTGCCCCGAGGACTGCTCGTACTGTTCGCAGCGGCTCGGCGCGACGACCGGGATCCTCAAGTACAGCTGGCTGAAGCCCGACGAGGCCTCGCAGGCGGCGGCCGCCGGTGTCGCGGGCGGGGCCAAGCGGGTCTGCCTGGTGGCGAGCGGCCGCGGGCCGACGGACCGGGACGTGGACCGCGTCGGCAAGACTATCGAGGCGATCAAGGAGCAGAACGAGGGCGTCGAGGTCTGCGCCTGTCTGGGGCTGCTCTCGGACGGCCAGGCGGAGCGGCTGCGCGAGGCCGGCGCCGACGCCTACAACCACAACCTGAACACGTCCGAGGGGACGTACGGGGAGATCACCACCACCCACACGTACCAGGACCGGGTGGACACCGTGCAGAAGGCGCACGCCGCCGGTCTGTCGGCCTGCTCGGGGCTGATCGCGGGCATGGGCGAGAGCGACGAGGACCTGGTCGACGTCGTCTACGCGCTGCGCGAGCTGGACTCCGACTCGGTGCCGGTCAACTTCCTGATCCCGTTCGAGGGCACTCCGCTGGCGAAGGAGTGGAACCTCACCCCGCAGCGCTGCCTGCGGATCCTGGCGATGGTCCGGTTCGTCTGCCCGGACGTCGAGGTCCGGATCGCGGGCGGGCGCGAGGTGCACCTGCGCTCGATGCAGCCGCTCGCGCTGCACATCGCGAACTCGATCTTCCTCGGTGACTACCTGACGAGCGAGGGCCAGGCCGGCCAGACGGACCTGGACATGATCGCGGACGCGGGCTTCGAGGTGGAGGGCGCGGGCACGACCACGCTGCCCGCCCACCGCGCGGACGCGCTCGCGGCGGCCGGCGCGGAGGCGGGCGCGGCGGCCGGTGCGACGGCGAGTGGGTGCGGCTCGGCGGCGTCAGCCGGCTGCGGTTCGCACGCGGAGGCGGGCGGTGGCTGCGGACCGTGCGGCGGCCACGCGGCGCCGGAGTCCGAGGCGGCCCCGGAGGACTCACCGGCCGCCGAGTCCGTGCCGGGGGCCCGCACCGACCTCGTGGCCGTACGCCGCCGTGGGGCCGGGACGGAGTTCGCCCCGAATGCGTAACGACGAACTGCTCGCCCTGGACCGGGCGCACGTCTGGCATCCGTACGCCCCCATGCCGGGCCGTACGGACCCGCTGGTCGTCGCGTCCGCGTCCGGGGTACGGCTCCGGCTTGCCGAACCCGTCCACGGACAGGCCGAGTTGATCGACGGCATGTCCTCGTGGTGGTCCGCGATCCACGGCTACAACCACCCCGTGCTCAACGAGGCGGCGCGCGGCCAGCTGGACCGGATGAGCCACGTCATGTTCGGCGGGCTCACCCACGAGCCGGCCGTGCGGCTCGCCACCCGCCTGGTGGAGATCACCCCCGCACCGCTCCAGCACGTCTTCCTCAGCGACTCGGGCTCGGTCTCCGTCGAGGTCGCGGCCAAGATGTGTCTGCAGTACTGGCGCTCGGTGGGCCGGCCCGGCAAGCAGCGGATGCTGACCTGGCGCGGCGGCTACCACGGCGACACCTGGCAGCCGATGTCGCTGTGCGACCCCGAGGGCGGGATGCACCAGCTGTGGTCGGGCGTGCTCCAGCAGCAGGTCTTCGTGGACGCGCCGCCGATCACGTACGAGGAGTCGTACGCCGAGATGCTGCGGGAGCAGATCGCGCTCCACGCGGACGAGGTCGCCGCGGTGATCGTGGAGCCGGTGGTGCAGAACGCGGGCGGGATGCGGTTCCACCCGCCGGAGTACCTGCGCGTGCTGCGCGAGGCGTGCGACGAGCACGGGGTGCTGCTGATCTTCGACGAGATCGCGACCGGCTTCGGCCGTACGGGCACGCTCTTCGGCGCCGACCACGCGGGGATCTCGCCCGATGTGATGTGCGTGGGCAAGGCGCTGACCGGCGGCTACCTGTCGATGGCGGCGACGCTCTGCACGACGCGGATCGCCGAGGGGATCTCGCTCGGCGAGGTTCCGGTCCTCGCGCACGGTCCGACGTTCATGGGCAACCCGCTGGCCTCCGCCGTGGCGCTCGCCTCGCTCGATCTGCTCCTGTCCCAGGACTGGGAACTGGAGGTCAAGCGGATCGAAACGGGCCTGCGCGAGGGGCTCGGCGAGGCCGCCTCGCTGCCCGGGGTCCGTGACGTACGGGTCCTCGGCGCCATCGGTGTCGTCCAGCTCGACCACGACGTCGACATGGCCGCGGCGACCGAGGCTGCGGTCCGCGCGGGTGTCTGGCTGCGCCCGTTCCGCGACCTGATCTACACGATGCCGCCGTTCGTGACGGGCGACGAGGACCTCGCGCGGATCTGCGCGGCGGTCCGCGCGGCCGCCGCGGCGGGCTGAGAACGTCGACACCGCCGCCCTGCCGTCGCAAGCCATGCCAGAGAGGACAGCACACACCATGAGCGTCATCGTCGTCAGCGGTACGGGTACGGAGATCGGGAAGACGATCGTCACCGCCGCCCTGGCCGCCGTGGCCACGCTCCAGGGGCGGTCCGTCGCCGTGCTCAAGCCCGCGCAGACCGGGCTCGCGCCGGGCGAGCGCGGGGACGCGGACGAGGTCGTCCGGCTCTCCGGCGCCGCCGCCTCGCTCGAACTGGCCCGGTTCCCCGAGCCGTTGGCGCCCGCGACCGCCGCCCGGCGGGCCGGGATGACACCGGTCGGCCCGCGCGAGGTCGCCGAGGCGGCCGCGAAGCTGGCCACCGAGCACGACCTGGTCCTCGTGGAGGGTGCGGGCGGGCTCCTCGTCCGCTTCGACCACGACGGCGGCACGCTCGCCGACGCGGCCCGGCTCCTCGGGGCGCCGGTCCTGGTCGTGACGCCCGCCGGTCTCGGCACGCTCAACTCGACGGCGCTGACCGCCGAGGCGCTCGCGGCGCGCGGCATCGAGCAGCTCGGCGTCGTGGTCGGCAGCTGGCCGGCCGCGCCGGACCTCGCCTCGCGCTGCAACCTGGCCGACCTGCCGGAGGCGGCCGGAGCGCCGCTCCTCGGGGCCGTACCGGAGGGCGCGGGCGGTCTCGACCCGGCCGAGTTCCGGACGCGGGCGGCCGAGTGGCTCGCCCCGGCGCTCGGCGGGGTCTGGGCGGCCGAGACGCTCTGATCTCGGTAGGCGAGTCGCTCCGATCTCCGTAGGCTGGTGTCATGCGCGCACAGGTAGCGGAGATCGTCTTCGACTGCGGAGACCCGGCACGTCTGGTGCGGTTCTGGGCCGAGCTCCTCGGCGGCACCCCGGTCGACCGCAGCCCCGACTGGTCGTACGTCGATCCGCCCGGTTTTGTGCGGATCGCCTTCCAGCAGGTGCCCGAGGGCAAGGTCGCGAAGAACCGGCTCCATCTGGATCTGCACGCACCTGATGTGAGCGCGGCGGCGGACGAGGCGATCACCCTCGGGGCCGCCCGCTCCGGCGGGCTCGTCACCGACGACGAGGGGGACTTCCAGGTGATGCTCGACCCCGAGGGCAACGAGTTCTGTTTCGTGTCGGGCTGAACGGGTCGGAACGGGGCAGAATCACCCCGTCCGCGTGTCGGAGGAGGCCCCGATGTCATCACGTACCGCCCGGGTCCCCCGGGACGCCGTCCACCATCCCCTCTTCGCCCGCTTCTACGCCCGGTTCAGCGTCTCCGCCGACACCAAGGGCGGCGTCGGCCGACTGCGTGCCGAGCTGCTGACCGGTCTGTCCGGCCGGGTCATCGAGATCGGCGCCGGGAACGGGCTGAACTTCGCGTACTACCCCGCGGCGGTGTCCGAGGTCGTGGCGATCGAACCGGAGCGCCATCTGCGCCAGTTGGCCGCCGAGGCCGCCCGTGGCGCGGACGTGCCGGTGGATGTGGTGCCGGGCGCGGCGGAGGCGCTGCCGGTGAAGAGCGAGGCCTTCGACGCGGCGGTCGTCTCGCTGGTGCTGTGCACCGTACGGGACGTGCCGCGTGCGCTCGCCGAGACGCACCGGGTGCTGCGGCCGGGCAGCGAACTCCGCTTCTTCGAGCACGGGGTGGCCCCGTCGCCGGGGATGGCCAGGACCCAGCGGGCCCTTGACCGCACGGTGTGGCCGCTGCTTTTCGGCGGCTGCCACTCGGGGCGTGATCCGGTGGCTGCGATCGAGGCGGCGGGCTTCGAGGACGTCACGTACCGCAGCTTCGTCGTCCCGGAGAACGGGCCGCGGCTCCCCAGCTCGTACTGTGTGCTCGGCACGGCGCGCCGAAGCTGATGGGGTGGTGTCCCCTCAGCGGCTCCACTGGCGCAGTTCGTCGGCGATGACCCGGACGTCCGCCTCGCCCTTCTTCACCAGCCGGGCCAGGTCCCTGACCTGTTCCGGTGAGGTGACGACCTTCAGGCCGCTGGCGACGAGGTAGCCGTAAGCGACGGCCGAGGCGAACATGGCGTTGGAGTGCTCCAGGGCCGGGACGTGCAGCAGGAGTTGGAGCAGGGCGGCGGCGCGGGCGTGCGGGTCTCCGTAGACGGGCACCCCGAAGATCTCCGCGTCGTGCCGGCCGACGGCGGCGACGAGCGCGCCCCAGTCGCTGACCTGGGGGTCGCCGGGTGTCTGGTGTTCGGCCACCATGAGCAGCCAGGAGAGGTCGACCGTGAGGCTCATGCGGTGCGGTCGCGCTCCGTCCCGAACTCCTCGGTGAACACCGATTCGTACTGCTTCATGAAGTCGGCCGCCGCCTCGACGAAGGCGCGCCCGGACTCACCGGCGTCCTGCTGGACGAGTTCCTCGATGTACCGGTTGACGCTCACGCCGCGCTGCTGCGCCCGCCGGCGGGCGGTGTCGGCGGTCGTCTCGTCCACGCGGACGTTCAGCTGGGTCTTCGCCACACGACCACGCTAGCGCCGAGGCGCTAGCACCGGCAAGTGGACCCCGGCGACTGTTACGCGCAGGACGGGCAGAGCCCCCGGTACGTGACCTCGGCGGCCGAGACCGTGAAGCCGAAGCGCTCCCCCGCCGGGAGGTCGGCCAGCGGGTCGCCGTGCGGGTGGACGTCCCGGATGGTGCCGCAGCGGGAGCAGACGAGGTGCTGGTGCGGGTGGTGGGCGTTCGGGTCGTAGCGCTTGGCCCGGCCGTCGGTGGAGACCTCGACGACCTCGCCGAGGGTGACCAGCTCGCCGAGCGTGTTGTAGACCGTCGCCCGGGAGATCTCCGGCAGCCGCTCGGCCGCGCGGACGTGGACCTCGTCGGCCGTCAGGTGCACATGGTCGCCGTCGAGGACCTCGGCCACGACACGCCGCTGGGAGGTCATCCGCCAGCCACGTCCACGCAGTCGCTCCAGCAGGTCGCTCATTTCGGTTCACCCATTCAGCTCGGCTTTCGGCGGGACACGCGACGTTCACCCAGGGACGGCAGACTTTCCGATCGGGTAGAGGGTTGGCGTGCTTCTTGACTTGGACTCTGTCCATCGTAGGATCGCTTCCGGCAATAGCCAAGGGACAACATGGCTCCGGTCGGGCGGCACAACCACCCTCCCGGGCCGCCCGCCCCGGCTGAGCAACGTGATCCGCCCCGTCCGGAAGGATTCCCATGTCCGAGAACCACGACGCCATCGTCACCGACGCGAAAGCCGAGGGCGCGGGTGGCTGCCCGGTCGCGCACACCGCGCGCGCCGCTCACCCGACCCAGGGTGGCGGCAACCGTCAGTGGTGGCCGGATCGGCTCAATCTGAAGATCCTCGCCAAGAACCCCGCCGTGGCGAACCCGCTCGGCGAGGAGTTCGACTACGCCGAGGCGTTCAACGCGCTCGACCTCCCGGCCGTGAAGCGGGACATCGCCGAGGTGCTCACCACCTCCCAGGACTGGTGGCCGGCCGACTTCGGCAACTACGGCCCGCTCATGATCCGGATGGCCTGGCACAGCGCCGGTACGTACCGCATCAGCGACGGCCGGGGTGGCGCCGGGGCCGGCCAGCAGCGCTTCGCGCCGCTGAACAGCTGGCCGGACAACGGCAACCTGGACAAGGCCCGCCGCCTGCTGTGGCCGGTCAAGCAGAAGTACGGCCAGTCCATCTCCTGGGCCGACCTCATGATCCTCACCGGCAACGTGGCCCTGGAGACGATGGGCTTCAAGACCTTCGGCTTCGCCGGTGGCCGCGCCGACGTGTGGGAGCCGGACGAGGACGTCTACTGGGGCCCCGAGACCACCTGGCTCGGCGACGAGCGCTACACCGGTGACCGCGAGCTGGAGAACCCGCTCGGCGCGGTCCAGATGGGTCTCATCTACGTGAACCCCGAGGGCCCCAACGGCAACCCGGACCCGATCGCCGCGGCCCGCGACATCCGCGAGACCTTCCGCCGCATGGCGATGAACGACGAGGAGACCGTCGCCCTCATCGCCGGTGGCCACACCTTCGGCAAGACCCACGGCGCCGGCCCTGCGGACAACGTCGGCGCCGACCCCGAGGCCGCGCCGCTGGACGCGCAGGGCCTCGGCTGGGCCAGCACGTACAACACGGGCAAGGGCGCCGACGCGATCACCAGTGGCCTCGAGGTCACCTGGACCACGACGCCGGCCCAGTGGAGCCACGACTTCTTCAAGCACCTCTTCGAGTACGAGTACGAGCTCACCCAGAGCCCGGCCGGCGCGAACCAGTGGGTGGCGAAGAACGCCGAGGCGATCATCCCCGACGCGTACGACGCGTCGAAGAAGCACCTCCCGACGATGCTCACCACCGACCTGTCGCTCCGCTTCGACCCGGTCTACGAGCAGATCTCGCGGCGCTTCTACGAGAACCCCGAGCAGTTCGCGGACGCCTTCTCCCGCGCCTGGTACAAGCTCACGCACCGTGACATGGGCCCGGTCGTGCGCTACCTCGGCCCGGAGGTCCCCTCGGAGGAGCTCCTCTGGCAGGACCCGCTGCCGGCGCGCCAGGGCGAGCAGCTCGACGCCGCCGACATCGCCTCCCTCAAGGAGCGCATCCTCGGCTCGGACCTCACGGTCACGCAGCTGGTCTCCGCCGCCTGGGCCGCCGCCTCCTCCTTCCGGGGCAGCGACAAGCGCGGTGGCGCCAACGGCGGCCGCATCCGTCTGGAGCCGCAGCGCAACTGGGAGGTCAACAACCCGGACGAGCTGGCCCAGGTCCTCCGTACGCTCGAAGGCATCAAGGAGTCCTTCGACGCCGCCGGCGCCAAGAAGGTCTCGCTGGCCGACCTCGTCGTGCTCGCGGGCTCCGCGGCCGTCGAGCAGGCGGCCAAGGACGGCGGCTTCCCCGTCGAGGTGCCCTTCACGCCGGGCCGTGTCGACGCCGCGCAGGAGCAGACGGACGTCGAGTCGTTCGCCGCGCTCGAGCCGGCCGCCGACGGCTTCCGCAACTACACCGGCAAGGGCAACCGCCTGCCGGCCGAGTACCTGCTGCTCGACAAGGCGAACCTGCTGACCCTCAGCGCGCCCGAGCTGACGGTCCTCGTCGGTGGTCTGCGCGTCCTGGGCGCCAACCACGGCGGGTCCAAGCACGGCGTTCTCACGAACAAGCCGGGCACGCTGTCCAACGACTTCTTCGTGAACCTGCTCGACCTGGGCACCACGTGGAAGTCGACGTCCTCGGCGCAGGACGAGTTCGAGGGCCGCGACGCCGCCACGGGCGCGGTCAAGTGGACCGGCACCCGTGCCGACCTGGTCTTCGGCTCGAACTCCGAGCTGCGCGCGCTCGCCGAGGTCTACGCGAGCGACGACGCGAAGCAGAAGTTCGTGAAGGACTTCGTCGCCGCGTGGGTCAAGGTCATGGAGCTGGACCGCTTCGACCTCGTCTGATCCATCTCTTCACCGTGACGTCCAGGCCCGCCCACGGGGGCGGGCCGGGGAGGGCGTCGTTCCGCGTGCATCGGCGTTCCGCATGCCGAAACCCGGTCGAAGCGCCGCGGAACCCGGTGGGGGGATTA
>NZ_JBHXPI010000019.1:121797-128341 GCF_042718575.1 Streptomyces sp. NPDC058579 | reverse complement strand
CCCTTGGAGTGGCGCGTCGGGGACGGCGCTCCCGCTACTGCGCCGTCGCCGTCAGGTCGCCGCGGCGCGGGGCCGCGAAGCGGTCCAGGTCGGCGCGGGTCAGGCCGGTGAGGGCGTCGACCTCGGCGGTGTCGAGGGCGCCGCAGTCGATGCCGCGCAGGAGGTAGGAGCCGAGCGCCTTCGCCGTGGCGGGCTCGTCCATGACGTCGCCGCCGGCGTGGTTGGCGTACGCGGAGAGGCGCTTGGCCGCGGCCTCGAAGCCCTCGCGGTAGAAGGCGAAGACGGCGGCGTACCGGGTCGGGATGTGGCCCGGGTGCATGTCCCAGCCCTGGTAATAGGCGCGGGCGAGGGCGCGGCGGGTGAGGCCGTAGTGCAGGCGCCAGGCCTCGTGCACATGCTCGGTGGAGCCGACCGGGAGGACGTTGGTGGAGCCGTCGGAGACCCGTACGCCCGTGCCTGCGGCGGCGACCTGCATGATCGCCTTGGCGTGGTCGGCGGCCGGGTGGTCGCTGGCCTGGTAGGCGGCGGAGACTCCCAGGCAGGCGCTGTAGTCGAAGGTGCCGTAGTGCAGTCCGGTCGCGCGGCCCTCGGCGGCGCCGATCATGCGGGCGACGGCGGCGGTGCCGTCGGTGGCGAGGATGGACTGGCTGGTCTCGATCTGGATCTCGAAGCCCAGGCGGCCGGCGTCCAGGCCGTGGGACTTCTCGAAGGCCTCCAGGAGCCGGACGAAGGCCGAGACCTGCTCGGGGTACGTGACCTTGGGGAGGGTCAGGACGAGGCCGTCGGGCAGGCCGCCGTGCTCCAGGAGTCCGGTGAGGAAGACGTCGGTGGTGCGGATGCCGCGGTCGCGTACGGCGGCCTCCATGCACTTCATCCGGATGCCCATGCACGGGGCGGCGGTGCCGTTCGCGTACGCCTCCGAGATCAGCCGGGCGGCGCGGGCGGCGTCCTGGTCCTCGTCGTCCCCCGCGTAGCCGTCCTCGAAGTCGACCCGGAGGTCCTCGATGGGCTCGCGCTCCAGCTTGGCCCGTACGCGGCCGTAGACGTCCTCGGCGAGGGCGTCGGAGAGGCCGAGGACGGCGGCGAAGGAGGCGGCGTCGGGGGCGTGCTCGTCGAGGGCGTCGAGGGCCTGGTCGCCCCAGGAGCGGATGGTTCCGGCGTCGAAGACGTTGCCGGGGACGTAGACGGTGTGGACGGGCTGGCGGGTGCCCGGGTCGCCCGGGTAACGCCGGTCGAGCTCGGCGTCCACCGCTGCGAGGGAGGCGCTGATGCCCTCGCTTACTGCGCCGGCGAGGCTCGTCGACACCTTCTCCTGCTGACCCATCCCACATCCTCCTGTTTTCCGCTTCACGGAATCAACAATCCGTATAGCGAAGTTAGTAGCCCGTCAGGACCTGCGTCAATGGGTGTCCCAAACGGCCGGGGGCCGCGCGGTGATCATCACCACGCGGCCCCCGGACCGAACAGAACCCCAGGTCAGCCCTTACGGGCCTGGATCTCCTGGGTCAGCTGCGGCACGACGTCGAAGAGGTCGCCGACCACGCCGTAGTCGACCAGGTCGAAGATCGGGGCCTCGGCGTCCTTGTTGATGGCCACGATGGTCTTCGAGGTCTGCATACCCGCGCGGTGCTGGATCGCACCGGAGATGCCGGAGGCGATGTACAGCTGCGGCGAGACCGACTTGCCGGTCTGGCCGACCTGGTTGGAGTGCGGGTACCAGCCGGCGTCGACGGCGGCGCGCGAGGCGCCGACGGCGGCACCGAGCGAGTCGGCGAGCGCCTCGATGATCCCGAAGTTCTCGGCGCCGTTCACGCCGCGGCCGCCGGAGACCACGATGGCGGCCTCGGTCAGCTCCGGGCGACCGGTCGACTCGCGCGGGGTGCGCGAGGTGACCTTGGTGCCGGTGGCCTGGGCGGAGAAGGTGACGGCGAGCGCCTCGACGGCGCCGGCGGCCGGGGCGGCCTCGACGGGGGCCGAGTTCGGCTTGACCGTGATGACCGGGGTGCCCTTGGAGACACGGGACTTGGTGGTGAAGGAGGCGGCGAACGCGGACTGCGTCGCGACCGGGCCCTCGTCACCGGCCTCCAGGTCCACGGCGTCGGTGATGATGCCGGAGCCGATGCGGACCGCGAGGCGGGCCGCGATCTCCTTGGCCTCGGCGGAGGACGGGACGAGGACGGCGGCCGGGGACACGGCCTCGTACGCGGCCTGCAGCGCGTCGACCTTCGGGACGACGAGGTACTCGGCGAACTCGGGGGCGTCGGCGGTGAGGACCTTCACGGCGCCGTGCTCGGCGAGGGCCGGGGCGGTGGCCTCCGCGCCGGCACCGAGGGCGACGGCGACGGGCTCGCCGAGGCGGCGGGCCAGCGTCAGCAGCTCCAGGGTGGGCTTGCGGACGGCGCCGTCGACGTGGTCGACGTAGACGAGAATCTCAGCCATGGGGATTCAATCTCCTGCGAACGAAAAGGGGCGGGTCAGGTGGCTCGCGCGAGCCCTAGATGAACTTCTGGCTCGCGAGGTACTCGGCCAGCGACTTGCCGCCCTCGCCCTCGTCCTTGACGATCGTGCCGGCGGTGCGGGCCGGACGCTCGGCGGCGGAATCGACCGCGGTCCAGGAACCCGCCAGGCCGACCTCCTCGGCGTCGATGTCGAGGTCGTCGAGCTCCAGGGACTCCACCGGCTTCTTCTTGGCGGCCATGATGCCCTTGAAGGACGGGTAGCGCGCCTCGCCCGACTGGTCCGTCACCGACACGACGGCCGGGAGGGACGCCTCCAGCTGCTCGGAGGCGGTGTCGCCGTCACGGCGGCCCTTGACGACACCGTCCTCGACGGAGACCTCGGAGAGCAGCGTGACCTGCGGGACGCCGAGGCGCTCGGCCAGGATCGCCGGGAGGACGCCCATAGTGCCGTCGGTGGAGGCCATACCGGCGATGACGAGGTCGTAGCCGGTCTTCTCGATCGCCTTGGCAAGCACGAGCGAGGTACCCATGACGTCGGAGCCGTGCAGGTCGTCGTCCTCGACGTGGACCGCCTTGTCGGCGCCCATGGACAGCGCCTTGCGCAGCGCGTCCTTGGCGTCCTCGGGGCCGACCGTGAGCACGGTGACCTCGGCGTCGTCGGCCTCTTCGGCGATCTGCAGTGCCTGCTCGACCGCGTACTCGTCGAGCTCCGACAGCAGGCCGTCGACGTCTTCGCGGTCGACGGTCAGGTCATCGGCGAAGTGCCGGTCGCCGGTGGCGTCGGGCACGTACTTCACACAGACAACGATCCTCAAGCTCACGCCGGCTCTCCTACTGCATCGTCATAACTTGGCTGCCTTGTTGCTCGCAGCATAGGCGCCTGAAGGGCGGGTTTCCGGTCGGGGCGGCCGACCGCCCCCACCGGGATATTACTCGCCAGTACACCCGTTCCGTTACCGGTGAGCAAGCGCTCAGGCGTGTGACCTTGCCAACGCCGAGGTTAGGGAACCCTCAGTCACGCAGAGCGTTGAAGCGCCCCTGGTGGTAGAGGAGCGGACGCCCCTCTCCCGCCGGGTCTCCGGCGACGGCCTCGGCGATCACGATCCGATGGTCCCCGGCCGGGACGCGGGCCACCACCCGGCACACCAGCCAGGCGAGGACGTCGTCCAGGATCGGGACGCCCTCGGGGCCCGCGCTCCACCGGGTCGGGGCGCCGAACCGGTCGGCGCCGCTGCGGGCGAAGGTGCCGGCCAGCTCCTGTTGGTGCTCGCCGAGGACGTGGACGCCTATGTACTCGACCTCGGAGACCCCGGGCCAGCTGGAGCTGGAGGTACCCACACCGAAGGAGAGCAGGGGCGGGTCGGCGGCCACGGAGGTGAGGGATGTGGCGGTGAAGCCGACGGGGCGGTCCCCGTGGGCGGTGATGACCGCGACCCCGGCCGCGTGCCGCCGGAAGACGGAGCGGAGGAGGTCGGGGGAGGCGGTACGGGCCGTGGAGACTTCACGGTCCGGAGTGGCTTCACGGGCGGCCGCGGCGGCTTGGCGCGGGACGCCGATCGTGCGGAGGTCGGGCGTGACCGTCGTGTCGGGCGTGACCGTCATGGAGTTGTCCTTCTGCGAGGGCGACGTGCGGGGGGACCGGGGGTTCTCAGACACCCGGACAGCGCGCGCTCGCGTGACGGGCCAGGTCGACGTGGACCCGCCCATGGAGAAGGAGTTCGAAAGGCACGTCGTCAGCCTGACGATCGATGGCCGGTGCAGTCAAGCGGGGACCGGGATGTGGGAGATGTGTCACCGCGTCAGACCGCCCGCCCCAGGGCCGCGATGACGTCGGCGCGCCGGGGCTGACCCGAGGCCCGTACGACGACGCGGCCGGCGCGGTCGAGAACGAGCACGGTGGGGGTGCGGACGATGTCGTACTTCCGTACGAGGTCGAGGCGCTCCTCGGCGTCGATCTCGACGTGGCCCACGCCCTCGACCATTCCGGCGACCTCGGCCAGCGTCCGCCGCGTGGCGCGGCACGGCTGGCAGAACGCCGTGGAGAACTGGACGAGGGTGGCCCGCTCCCCGAGCTCGACCCCCGACTCCGTACCGAGGCCGTCCTCGCCCGACGCGCCGGACCGTCCCGCCATGTCTCCGTCTCCCTCTCGCTCCCCGATCTCCACCACTCCCCCGTGCAGCGCCCGCGACCGCCGAACGATTCCCGTCACGGCCACCAGTGGTGACGATTATCTCCCCGTACGAAGCCGTCAGGACTGGTCAGCAAGGCCCACATGGGGCACGATCTGCCCAAAGCCGAAAACCTACGGCTGCGTAACTTCCGCCGGGAGAACCCTCCCCAGGCACAGAAGAAGGGGTTCCTCTCAGATGGCAGAACTCGTGTATCGGCCGGTCGTCGGTGCCGCCCTGACCCTGTTCAAGGCACTGGACCTCAAGATCGACACGCAGGGTTCGGAGCACATCCCGCGTACCGGCGGCGCGGTGCTCGTCAGCAACCACATCAGCTATCTGGACTTCATCTTCACGGGCCTGGCCGCCCTGCCGCAGAAGCGGCTGGTCCGCTTCATGGCCAAGGACTCGGTGTTCCGGCACAAGATGTCGGGCCCGCTGATGCGCGGCATGAAGCACATCCCGGTGGACCGCTCGCAGGGCGAGCACGCCTACAAGCACGCCCTGGAGTCGCTGAAGGCCGGGGAGATCATCGGCGTCTTCCCCGAGGCGACCATCTCGCAGTCCTTCACGCTGAAGAGCTTCAAGTCGGGCGCGGCGCGGCTCGCGCAGGAGGCCGGGGTGCCGCTGATCCCGATGGCGCTCTGGGGCACGCAGCGCATCTGGACCAAGGGCCGGCCGCGGAACTTCCGGCGCAGCCACATCCCGGTGACGATCCGGGTGGGCGAGCCGCTGGAGGCTCCGGCGGACCAGTACGCGGGCGCGATCACCCGACGCCTTCGCGAGCGCTGCCAGGAGCTCCTCGAGGCCGCGCAGCGCGCCTACCCCGTGCGCCCCAAGGACGCGAGCGACACCTGGTGGGTGCCCGCGCACCTCGGTGGCACGGCGCCGACCCCGGCCGAGGTGAAGGACGCCGGCTGACGGCGTCGCCGTACCACCGGCGCGAGCCCCGCGGCCCCTACTCCGGGTCGCGGACGGCGATCCGTGCCCCGGGGCTCAGCTTCTCCAGCGACTCGGCCAGCTCCGCGCCGGCGGCGAGCAGTTCCTCGCGCGTCATGGGCGCGAGCGACTCCAGCAGGAAGATCGCGTTCACGGTGTCGTCGTCGATCCGGGTGCGCGGCCCCTGGCGCCAGTTCCAGCGGCGGCAGGTGACGCCGGCGTCGTCGCACCAGACGATCTCGCCCGGCTCCGGGTGCTCCACGGTCTCCTCGCCGCCCGCCACGGTCACGAACGGCTCGTCGCCGCCGGCCCGGATGAGGCGCATGGAGCCCTGGATGCGGTCGAGGTCCTCGCCGCCGGCCGGGATCAGGTGCGCGACGCTGATGGCGTTGTAGGCGTCGACGAGCCGGTTGATCCGGGGCAGTCCGCCGTCGGCGAGCGCGCGCTTGGCAAGCGCCTCGGCGGAGTTGCGGGTACGGGAGGGCTTGGCGCCGAACGCGGTATACGCGGCGCGCCAGGCCGCGATGTGCGGGTCCTTGTCCGGGGCCCGGCCCGCGAGCCGCTCGGCGAGGCGGCGCGCCGCGTCGTCGAGGAGGGCCGAACTGGTGTCGTCGCTGGGGCCGTTGACCAGCCCGTGGGCCTCGACCGCGAGGTGCGTGAAGCCGGGGACGAGGGCGCGCACCTCGTCGGAGACGGTCAGGGTGAGGGGCATGGTCGTCCTTGCGTCGGAGGTCGTCGGAGGGCGGTCGGAAGGATCCGCAGGAGCTCCGAGCTGTCCCGCGCCGCCCGCATGGCGCTCACCTCTCCCGCATGCGGTACAGCGTACAGCACCGAATAGTCCACTTCACTGAACTCCAGATCGGGCAGACGGCTGCCGAAACGCGCCTCGAACAGAAAGACGGCGGGCCGGAAGTCAATGGACATACGGCCCCCCCCCAACATCTGTGGATAGGGGAGGAGGAGGGTCGTGGAGGCCT